>CALKYK010000298.1 GCA_938003715.1 uncultured Gammaproteobacteria bacterium | reverse complement strand
CGGCTACGCGGTCGTCGACCCGGCCACCGTGGTCGCGACGCACCTGTCGCAGATCCTGAAGATGCATGCGCACGAGCTGCTCGGCCACGAAGAAACCCAGCAATTGCTCGACCGGCTCGCCGTGTCCGCACCGAAGCTCGTCGAGGAGCTGACGCCGAAGACGCTGCCGATCAGCGTCATCGCGCGCGTCCTGCAGAACCTGCTCGAGGAACAAATCCCCGTGCGCAACATCCGGCGCATCGCGGAAACGCTCGCGGAGCAGGGCACGCACACGCAGGACCCCGACGCGCTGTCGGCAGCGGTGCGGGTCGCGCTCGGGCGCTCGATCGTGCAGAGCGTGGCCGGCATGCGCCCCGAGCTGCCGGTGTTCACGCTCGAGCCGGATCTCGAGCGGGTGCTGAACGACTCGAGCAAGGACGGGCAGAGCCTGGGACTCGAGCCAAAGCTCGTCGAACGCCTGCACGAGACGCTCGCCGAACAGGCGCAGAAACAGGAAATCGCCGGCGAACCCGCCGTGCTGCTGGTGGCACCGAACCTGCGGCCGTGGCTCGCGCGCATGATGCGCGGCATCCGCAACCTGCACGTGCTCGCCTACAACGAGATTCCCGACGACAAGCGCATCCAGATGCTGGCAGCGGTGAGCTGAGTCGCGATTGATACGGAAATGACGAAAGAGGAACGACAGTGAAGATCAAACGATTCCTGGATACGGATATGCGGCAGGTGCTGAAGCGCGTGCGCGAGGAACAGGGGCCGGACGCGGTCATCCTGTCGAACCGGCGCGTCGACGGCGGCATCGAGGTCATCGCGGCCGTCGACTACGACGAGGCGCTGGTACAGCAGGCGCTCGGCCCGCCCGGTAACGTGCTGGCGAAGGACGACGCCGTCGACGAATCGCTGCGCGCGCCCGAGCCGAGCGCAAAGGACGAGGCGGCGATCGAGGCCGGCGAGGAGGTCGCGGTCGTGTCGGCGTCGATCCGGCCGGACACGGAAGGCGATGCCGATGCCGTGCCGAACGTCTGGTCGCAGGAGCCGACGCTGAAGCAGATGCGCTCCGAGATTTCCTCGCTGCGCTCGCTGCTCGAAACGCAGCTCTCGGGGCTGGTGTGGAAGGACCGCTCGCGTCGCTCCCCGATCCAGGCGCAGATCCTGCGCAACCTGTCGCGCCTCGGGCTTGCGCCGGACATTGCGACGATGATCGCGAACCGCACGCCGCCGGTGCACGACACGCGCAAGCTGTGGCGTGAGCCGCTGATGGCGCTTGCGCAGACGATCCCCGTCCGGGACGACCCGCTGATCACGGACGGCGGCGTTGCCGCGCTGATCGGTCCCACCGGTGTCGGCAAGACGACGACGATCGCCAAGATCGCCGCCCGCTACGCGATGCTGAACGGCTCGGACGAGATCGCGCTCGTCTGCGCGGACGCGTACCGCATCGGGGCGAAAGAACACCTGATGGCGTTCGCCAACATCATCGGCGCCAAGGTGCACGCCGCCAGCAGCAGCGACGAACTCACCGTGATTCTCGAGCGACTGCGCAAGAAGAAACTGGTGCTGATCGACACCGAGGGTATGAGCCAGCGCGACATGGAGCTGTCGGGACGTCTCGCGGCATACGGCGACAACGCGAGCCGGGTCGATTTCTACCTGACCCTTTCCGCCGCCAGCCAGGAAGCGGGCCTCGACGAAACGGTGCGCCGCTTCAGCAAGGTGCCGCTCGCCGGCGCCATCGTCACCAAGGTCGACGAGGCGGGCCAGCTCGGCTGCGCGCTGTCGGCGGTGATCCGGCACAACCTGCCGGTTGCGTACATCGCCGACGGCCAGCGCGTCCCCGACGACCTGCACCCGGCGGAGAAGAAAAAGCTGTGGCTCATCAACCAGGCGGTCGAATGCATGGAAGCGAGCGAGCCGCGCCTGAACGAACGAACGATGGCGGAAAACTTCGCCGAGGCGGGAGTGATCAATGCTTGACGGTACCCAGGCGGCGGGCATGCAGCGGCGCCGCGAGGTCACACCGCGCGTGATCGCCGTGTCCAGCGGCAAAGGTGGCGTCGGCAAGACCAACGTCGCGGCCAACATCGCGGTGGCGCTGGCGGCAGATCGCCACGACGTGATGCTGCTCGATGCCGACCTCAGCCTTGCGAACGTCGACGTGCTTCTCGGACTGTCACCGCGCTTCAACCTGTCGCACGTCGTCGCCGGTGACGTCGACCTGGAAAGCACGATCGTGGAAGGGCCGCGCGGCTTGCGCATCGTACCGGCATCGTCCGGCACGAAGTCGATGACCGAGCTGCCGGCAGCCAGCCAGGCGGCCATCGTGCAGGCGTTTTCGGCGCTCGCGCGACATCCCGAAGTGCTGATCGTCGATACGGCCGCCGGCATCGGCGGCAACGTGGCGCGCTTCGTGCAGGCGGCGGAAGAAGCGGTGATCGTCATCTGTGACGAGCCGTCCTCGATCACCGATGGCTACGCTCTCATCAAGGTGTTCAGCCGCCACTACGGTATCAGCCGCTTTCACGTCGTCACGAACCAGACCGGTGACGAGCGCGAAGGACAGGAACTCTTCGGCAAGATCCGTCGCGTGACAGACCTGTACCTGGACGTCGTGCTGCGCCACATCGGCAATGTGCCGCACGATGCGTATCTGAAGCGCGCGGTGCAGGAACAGCGCTCGGTCGTCGACGCCTATCCGAAATCCGCGGCCGGAACCGCGTTTCGCGACATTGCCAGGCGCCTGATGCGCCTGCCGCAGCGCAACGCGGCCGGCGGAGGAATCCAGTTCTTTTTCGAACGTGCGTTGCAGGCCGGCGAAGCGGCCACAGGGAGGTACGCATGAACGCATACACGAGCGTTGCGACGCAGGACGTCGGTTCGCAGGACGATCTCATCACGTCGCACGTCGGGCTGGTCAAGCGCATCGCGTTTCACCTCGCAGCCCGGCTGCCGGAGTCGATCGAGATCGACGACCTGATGCAGGCCGGGATGATCGGCCTGCTGGAGGCGGCGAGCAATTTCGATCCGACGCGCGGCGCGAGCTTCGACACCTATGCCGGCATCCGCATTCGCGGCTCGATGCTCGACGAGGTGCGCAAGCTCGACTGGACGCCGCGCTCCGTGCACAGGAAGCACCGGGAAGTCGCGGAGATGATCCGTTCGATCGAGGCGCGCACCGGCCGCTCGGCAGAGGCGTCGGAGGTTGCAGACGGCCTCGGCATCACGCTGGCCGAGTATCACGACATCCTGCGTGACTCGGCGGGCTGCAAGCTGTTCAGCCTCGACGAGACGATGGACAACCCGGTGCGTGGCCGCGATTTGCCGCGCTCCGAGACCGCGACGCCGGACCAGGCGCTGAACCACGAGCAGCTGCGCCAGGAAGTGGTCGACGCGATCCTGCGCCTGCCCGAGCGCGAACGGCTGGTGCTGTCGCTCTACTACGAACGCGACCTGAACCTGAAGGAAATCGGCGCGGTGCTGGGCGTCAGCGAATCGCGCGTGTGCCAGATACACAGCCAGGCGCTCGTGCGCCTGCGTGCGATGGTGCAGGACTGAAGACGAGGGACCCGGACATGGCGGACAACATCTCTGGAATCCGGCACGTGCCGCCGGCGTATCCGGTCAAGCCGGTGCCGCGGCCGGCGCGTGAACAGGACACGAACAAACGCAGGAAACCGCCGCAACCGAAGGAACCGGATGACGACGAGGACGACGACAAACCCGTAATCGACGAGTACATATGATGATTATCGACGACCAATTTGCGCTCAACGCGCTGATCCTGGCCAACGCGGTGCTGCTTGCCGCGGTCGCGATGGCTATCCTGCGGCTCGAACGGCAGAGGGCAGCGGCCGCCGCCTTCTGGGATACGCCGGTCGGCGCAACGCTGCAAGCGGAGGGCGACAACGCTGAGATGCGGCGCATTTTCGAGGCACGCTTCGCTCACCTCGAGGAGCTGCTGGAAAAACTGTCGGCGGACGAGACCGCGAACGTCTCGTCACGCGACGCGCTGCCATACCGTAACGCAGTGCGTATGGTGCAGCACGGTGCCGGCATCGACGACCTGACGCGGAACTGCGGCCTCTCGGTCAGTGAAGCGCGGCTCCTGATGCGCGTCCACGCCGGTCGGATTGAAGACGCCGCCTGATTCAGCGTTTGCGCGTCAGCGCCTCTAGCTCCGCCTCTTCCATCTGCAGGCGGCGCATCCTGAGCGTCTCCGATTCGCGATCGAACATGTGCTGAATCAGGATGTCCTTCTCGGCCGACTTCATGCCCTGGAACTCGACCGCGACGCCGTACTGGTGTCCCTCGTCCGCGTCCGGCGGATCCACCTGGCGCACGACGCGGCAAAACGTTTCGACGTAGCGATTGTCCGCCGAAAGGAGAAAGCGTAGCGCGAGTTTGCTGTCCAGCTCGATCTTCTCGCTGGTGCCGAATGCCATGCCCTCGGCACCGAGTTCGCAGGTTTGCGGCACCTGGTTCGCCAGCGCCGCCTTCGATTCCCGCAGCCGCGGAGATTCGTCGAGCAGCGTGTTGATCTTTTCGTTGAGCAACGTCAGGCATTCCGCGAGCGCCACCGAGTCCGTTTTCAGCAAGTAAAGTTTCTCGTTGAAGCGGGCGTCGATATCGAGCAGCTTCGAGCGTATCCCCAGGCCCGCGCCGCGGCTGATCTTCCAGCGCTCGATCCCGTGCCTGAATTCGCTGTCGGTGATCTTCTCGTATTGCAGGTAGACCGCCTCGACGACGCGAAACGAGCGCCTGTTGTCCTTACCGTTCATATCGGCTGTTCCTCCGGTTCCGCGACTGCCATGTTGACGTCGTCGATGCTGTACTCCTCGATGCGGTCGATCTCGGTGCCGCGCACGATGCTGATGTCGACACGGCGATTCTTGGCCCGACCCTCGGCGGTGTCGTTGCCGGCACGCGGCCGAGTATCGGCGTGCCCGGAGACGATGAATCGATCCTCGTCTGCAGCGCTTTCGCGCAACAGCTGGTGCGCCACCGAGACCGCGCGCGACGTGGATAGCTCCCAGTTGGAGCGAAAGCGCTCGTTGGAAATCGGCACGTTGTCGGTATGTCCCGAGACGGTGACCTGGCCGCTGTTGTTGTCGATGAGCCCGGCGATCTTGTCCAGCACAGGCAGGAACGCCGGCTTGACGATCGCGCGGCCCGAGTCGAACGACGCGTTTTCGAGAATGTGGATG
>CALKYK010000297.1 GCA_938003715.1 uncultured Gammaproteobacteria bacterium | reverse complement strand
CGCCGTCCCGGCGCCCGGGGCGGCGGCGCGCCTGCGCGCTTGCAATGTGCACAAAAAGTGCGTTACATTTGCGTCAGTTTTGCGTTACACCTCGGATCATGGCACGCACCAAGATCGCCACGCTGAATCTTCGCATCGACCCGCGCTTGAAGGACGCGGTGCGCGAAGCGGCGTCGAAGGAACACCGCAGCGTCGCCAACATGGTCGAGATGCTCATTCGCCGGCATTGCGACGAGTCCGGCATCGTCATTCCCGAACAAAGCGATTTCTTTCCGGGGCAGCAGCATGGATGAACGAATGATCAGGGCGATGGTCGCGGCCGGCGCCATCAAGCGCATCAGCATTGTCGGCAACGGCGCCCGCTTCCACGTCGAGGCCACGACGCCGAACGGCGCGATCACGGCGGAAACGCGAAAAGGCAAGGTCAAGACCTGGGTCACGCTGGATGCCGCGGCGAAATGGGTGCGCTCGGTCGGTTTGGGCTCCGCGCAGCTGAGCCTCACGCATTGGCAGCCCGGCCAGCGCGAGCTGTCGATCTAGCCGCCGGGTCAGTAACGAGCCGGAGGCTCAGCGTATTGCCGCTGAAATTCGCTCCATGTCAGGCCCGCCCTCCTGCGCCGGCCGCGGCGAGAAAATGTATCAGTCGCACCATCGCCTCGGTGTCGATGCGGCAGTAGGCGAGCAGTTCGGCCTCGAGCACGGCCTTGCGCGCCTCGTCGGTCCCCGGGTCAATGGCTTCCAAATAGGCTGAAGAAGCCTGCATACCTGCCTGTATTTCATCGAGATTCTTGTAGTCCAGCTGGCCGGGAATCGTTGGCAGGACGGCCTTGATCGACCACGAGCCGCGCATCGCCGGGTGGTAGTAGTGGCGCTTCACGATCGGCAGGAGGTCGACGAGCCTGGCCTCGATCGCCGCAAGCGCGGGAGCAAGATCCGGATAGCGCTCGGCGAGTCGACGGATGACGCCCTTCTCGTAATGCGAATAGACCAGGACCGGCCCTTCCCGGCCCAGCGCGCGAATCAGCGATTCGGCAAGGCGCCGCATCGGCGGTTCGCCGGTGAGGTCGAGAAAATCGCAGTGCTCGAGTTCGCCGGGCGCCTTTTCGTAATGGCACGACCACTGCACCGGCAACACCTCGTAGGGACGACTGTCGGCCCAGCGTGGAACGGCGGGCCCAATCGTTTCGAAATCGAGGTAGTAACGCGGGTAGCCGATACCGTCGACAGCGTCTTTCACGCCCGCATCAAGTTCCGCGCTGCCTGCCCGGGCGACGGACTGCACGCGACGCTGGGGCTCCGTCTGACGATGCGCCCGCACGTCGCGCAGGTCGTCGTAGCCCTCCCTGATCAGCTCGCCGGCTCTCGCCAGCGCGAGATTCGGCAGCGACTGCACCGGGTAGCCGTCCCTTGGCCAGCAATAATCGACAAACGGGCACGGGTACGGTTTGCCACACTGTGCGCCGACCGCCACATCCGGCTCCGGTTGGCCGAGCACTTCGAGCCCGCGCGCCACCCACTCGGGGACCGACTCTTCGAGCTTCTGCACCGTATCGGTCACGTCGACTTCCGTCAGCAGGCCGCGATAGTCGCCGTCGCCCGCATAGACGAAGGACGTGTCGACGTGGGCCAGGACCACGCCGGTGAGCGCGACGCCGGACCTCCGCAGGACCCAGGCCTGGATCGCGCAGTCGAAGTAGTGCTCGTCTTTCGGTTCCGTCGAGGCCTTGATCTCGACCATGCGCCAGCCGTCGTCTTTCGGCAGCAGTGCGTCGACCCGTACCAGCACGTTGCCGGCGGAAAACGTAGCCTCGAACAACGGTCGTCGCGGCGGCCGGCGTACCAGGCGCGCGGTTTTCTTCAACGCAGCGCCGAGTGCGCCGTCGTGGCCGATGAGCTCGCCCGTACCGTCGTCGTACAGCGTCCGCGCCAGCGCACCGACGGCATGGCCGCTGTCGAACGCCGCCTGCGTCTGCGGCGTGATGACCCTGAGGTCCGGCCGGTGCGTCTCGAGGTAAAGGCGCTTCAGGCACTGGCGTGCCGCCATCAGCCGTGATTTGGACAGACTCTTGCGTTTAGCCACCGTGGATTCCGGGTTGCCGGGCCGGACCCAGTCGACTGCCGGCCTGCCGATGCGCATGATAACCTGCACGCCCGCAACCACTGACGGAATACCTGCATGAAGCTGACGACGCTGATACTGCTGGCACTCGCCTGCACGGTAACGGCTCGCGCCGACGAGACGCTGCGGCCGGGCGAAGGACTCCATGTCGACATGCACAAGAACCCGGGCTGCGGCTGCTGCGACGTCTGGGCGGATAAACTGCGCGCTTTAGGCTGCACGGTGCGCTCCACCGAGGAGGCGGACATTCTCGATTTCAAGGCGAAGTATTCAATTCCGGCCGCCGCCATGTCCTGCCACACCGGCATCGTCGAAGGTTATTTCGTCGAGGGGCACGTGCCCGCGCGGGACATCCTGCGTTTGCTGAAGGAAAAACCCGATGGCGTGACCGGCCTCGCGGTGCCGGGCATGCCGCTCGGTTCGCCGGGCATGGAGCATCCCCGTCCACAGGACTTCCGGACCGTCGCGCTGCTGTCGGACGGCGGCGCCTACGTGTTCGCCGACCACGAAGCCGGCAAGGATCACGGCCCGGACGAAAGCGAATAATCCGGCCGGCGATTCAGCCGTCCAGCGCCTGCCCCAGGTCGTCGATCAGGTCCTCGACCGCCTCCGCGCCGATCGACAGGCGCACCAGGTCCTTCGGGATCGGGCTCGACGGGCCTTCGATCGAGTAGCGGTGTTCAATCAGGCTTTCCACGCCGCCCAGTGACGTTGCGCGAATGAAGACCCGGCAGCGGCCCGCCATTGCCAGTGCGGCTTTTTCGCCGCCGCGCACGCGCATCGACAGCAAACCGACGAACCCAACGTGCATCTGCTTCTACGCGATCGCATGGACAGGATAGAATTCAATACCCAGGAAAGCAAAACCAGA
>CALKYK010000296.1 GCA_938003715.1 uncultured Gammaproteobacteria bacterium | reverse complement strand
AATACGTACTCGTCGACGAAATCGCCGATACCGCTGGCGAGCGCCCCGTCCGCCAGCGAGTTCGTAGTGATGCCGTGATTCATCACCAGTCCGCCGGGCTTGAGCAGCCGGTGAATCTTGGCGAAGTAGCCCGCGAGATTGCGCTTTCCAACATGCTCGAACATGCCCACGCTGGCAATCTTGTCGTACGGTTCGTCTTCCGGCACGTCGCGGTAGTCCATCAACCGCGCCTCGCAGCGCCCTTCAAGACCAAGGGCCTTGATGCGTGCGTTCACGTAGGCGTGCTGCTCCTCGGACAGCGTGATGCCGAGCGCCTTGACGCCGTAGTTCTGCACCGCCCACAGGATCAACCCTCCCCATCCGCAGCCGATATCGCGCAGGCGCTCGCCCGGTCTGAGCACGAGCTTGCGGCAGATGTGGTCGAGCTTCTGCTCCTGCGCCTGGTCGAGGCTGTCGTCCGGCGTCCTGAAGTAGGCGCAGGAATAGACCCGGTTTCGGTCCAGCCACAGCCCGTAGAACTCGTTGCCGACGTCGTAATGATGCTGGATCGACTTGCGGTCGCCCGGCCGGCTGTGACGCAACCATTTCAAGTTGCACGAGCGATTGGCATAGACCGCCGTATCTCCCGCCACCAGCTGCTCGCCGGCGCGGATGGTTTCCTGCACGTCGCCATCCAGGTCGATGTCCCCCTCGACATAGGCGCGTGCAATCTTGCCCAGGCTGGGATTCGCAAGGGACAGCATCGCCTGCGGCGAACGCACTGTCAGGCGGATCTTCGGCTCGGCGCTGGAGCCGATGGACTGGCCGTTCCACAGAGTAACCGCGACCGGCAGGTCCAGGCGTGCAAGCCTCTGCTCGAGCATTCCGATCATGCGAGCTTCTAGCATGTTAGGTCTCTGAAAACGAAAACGGCCGCCGGTTGCTCCGGCGGCCGCTCTATTCTACTTCCAGGTGCGCGGGCGCGAAGCCCGCCCCCCCGCCCAATAGGCAATCAGAGCTTCAGGTCGTTGATCAGCGACTGGCGCGTCGCTTCCGGCACCCGCTCGAGTGCGTAGCGGTAGTTCGGATGCTCCACGCCGATCGACAGCGCCGCACCGTGCTTCAAGCGGTCCTTCATCGCGGGCGTCAGCTCGAAACGCAGAAAGTGCACCGACGAGGTCTTTTGCTCTGTGTCGCGCTCCAGGTCTTCGTCAGCGATGGCATAAACCTTTGCCTCGCCCGTCACCTGGATATAGACCTTGTCTTCGATGCCGATCAGCCGGGCGAGCGCGCGCTTGCGCTCTTCCACGTCCGTGTACTCGATCATCATCGTCGCCTTCCAGTTGCTGCCGTCGGGCACCAGCGGGTTATAGGCGTTGAGTTCGTCCTGGATACCCTCTTCCTCGAAAATGCGCTCTGCACGCAGCATCTCCTGGATCTGGTAACGCATCGTCAGCTCATCCTCGAAAATCAGGGTGACGTGCTCGCCCAGCGCCACGGACCTCGCCTGCTTGTGCGACATGACGCGCGCGCGAAAATCCTTGCGCACCCTGGCGTACTGCTCGAGAGACATCAGGCTGTCTCGCGTGATTGCTGCCATCATTGAATTCTCCTGCCTTTTCCTGTCAGATCCCGTACGCCCTGCGAATCAGGGTCAGCGGGTGTTGTTTTTCCCCGGGCTGGCCGCCCGCGCCACGAATGCCCTGCTCGATGTGGCGGCCCGCAATCGCACAGTCTGAACTGATGTAATCGGGCCCCGGCTCCGCCATCTGGCGCAACACCGGTCGGCCGATCTTCATCGAGTCCGCGAACTACTCGCTCTTCACGCCCCAGGTGCCGTCGTGGCCCGAGCAGCGCTCCACCGTGGTGACCTTGGTCTCGGGCACCAGTTCCAGCAATTCCCTGGTCTTCTGGCCGACGTTCTGCACGCGCAGGTGGCAGGGTATGTGGTACGACACCTTGCCCAGCGGCTGCTTGAAGTCGGTCTTGAGCAGACCGTCGCGGTTGCGCAGCACCAGGTATTCGAACGGGTCGTACATCGCCTCGGCGATCAGCTTGAGGTCCTGGTCGTCGGGGAACATCAGCGGCAGCTCCTGCTTGAACATCAGCGTGCAGGAGGGCACCGGCGTCATGATCGCGTAGCCTTCGCGCGCCAGTTTGGCCAGCACCGGCACATTCTTGTCCTTGAGCTTTTCCACCGTTTCGAGGTCGCCGAGCTCGAGCTTCGGCATGCCGCAACAGGCCTCTTTCTCGACGATGACGGCCGGGACCTCGTTATGCGCGAGAACCGCCAGCAGGTCGTGCCCGATGCCCGGCTCGTTGTAGTTCACATAGCAGGTGGAGAAGATCGCGACCTTGCCGGGCGTGTTCTTGCCGTCCCTCACCTGGAACCCGGAGTTCGCATCGGCCGTCCTGCGGAAATGCGCGCTGGTGTATTCGGGCAGTACCCGGTCCTTGTGAATGCCGAGCGTGCTGTCCATCAGCTTGCGCGTAGCGCCGTTCCTGTTCACCGCGTTCACCATCTGCACCACCACCGGGATCGAGGCAAGCTTGCCCATGGCATCGGTGCTGGACAGCATCTTGTCGCGGAATTTCGCCCCCTGGTCCCGGAACTTCACCGCCTTGGCGCGCAGCATCAGGTGCGGAAAGTCCACGTTCCACTCGTGCGGCGGAACGTAGGGGCATTTGGTCATGTAGCACATGTCGCACAAGTAGCACTTGTCGACGACTTGCCAGAAATCCTTCTTGTCCACGCCGTCCAGCTCGCCGGTCTTGCCTTCGTCGATCAGGTCGAAGAGCGAGGGAAACGCCGTGCACAGGTTCACGCACCGCCGGCAGCCGTGGCAAATGTCGAACACCCGCTCCAGTTCATGGAACAGCTTCGACTCGTCGTAGAAATCCTTCGATTTCCAGTCGATCGGGTGTCGGGTCGGTGCTTCGAGGGAGCCTTCGCGCATCGGTCAGCAGATCTTCAGTGGTTTGTCGGAATTCGCCGCCACGGGGCAAAAAAAGAGGACGGCGCCTTGTGATCAGCGCCGCCTCTTCGTTTGTCGCCCGCCAGTCGGGACTTAGTCGACCAGCGCGTCCAAAGCCTTCTGGAAGCGATTGGCGTGCGAACGCTCGGCCTTGGCCAGCGTCTCGAACCAGTCGGCGATTTCCTCGAAGCCTTCTTCGCGGGCCGTCTTGGCCATGCCGGGGTACATGTCGGTGTACTCGTGCG
>CALKYK010000295.1 GCA_938003715.1 uncultured Gammaproteobacteria bacterium | reverse complement strand
CACCTGCCCTGACCGATCCCGCTACCGACACCATTTTCCTGCCCGACCGGCGCGTCGATGCGATCGTCGGCATCTGGGACTGGGAGCGGCGCATCCGCCAGACCGTTAGTATCGACCTTGAAATGGGCGCCGACATCCGGCGCGCCGCAGCTACGGATTCGATCGACGACACGCTCAATTACAAGGACGTCGCGAAACGCGTCATCCAGTTCGTCTCCGATTCCGAATACCAGCTCGTCGAAACGCTGGCAGAAAAGATCGCCGAAATCGTGCTGGACGAATTCGACCTGCCGTGGATCACCGTGCGGGTCAACAAGCCGGGCGCGATTCGCGGCGCGCGCGACGTCGGCGTGCGCATACATCGCCGCAAGTCCTGACCGCGTGGCAACGATCTATCTCGGCCTCGGCAGCAACCTGGAGCCGGAGATAAACTTTGCGCTCGCGATGCGCGAACTGCGACGCCGATTCGACGTCGGCGCCGTATCCGGCGTCTGGCGAAGCGCGGCGCTCGGATTTTCCGGCGAGGATTTCCTGAACGCGGTGGTCGTAGCCCGGACGACGCTGGAACCGGAAGCCGTTTGTGCCGAACTCGAAGCAATCCACGACCTCGCCGGACGCCGGCGCGGCAGCGACGCGTTCGTTTCGCGCACGCTCGATATCGACCTGCTGCTCTACGATGACAGGGTCATCGACCGCCGACCGGTGCGGGTGCCACGGCGTGACGTCCTGGAGTACAGCTTCGTGCTCGGCCCGTTAGCCGAGATTGCGCCGCAGCTCGTGCACCCGCTGACGGGTCGGACCATTGCCGAACACTGGGCCGAATTCGACGCCGACGCGCACCCGATTTCGCGGACCGAGATCGAACTCTGACGGGATCGGTCACCAGCCGATCGAGCGGCCGCCGTCGACGACGAGGACGTGCCCGGTCACGTAGGTCCCGTCGCAGATAAGGAAACGCGCTGCCGCCGCGATGTCCTCCGGCGACCCGGTGCGGCCGAGCGGTACCTGCCGGAGAATGTTCCTGCGAGTCTCCTCCGACATGCCGTTTTCCGGCCAGGCGATGGCGCCGGGCGCGATGCCGTTGACGCGAACCTGTGGCGCAAGGTCCTTGGCCAGCGACCGCGTCAGCATGACCAGCCCGGCCTTCGCAGGGCCGTATACGATGTGGTCGCGCAGCGGACGCCGGGCGTGAATGTCCACGATGTTGATGATGCAGCCACCGGCTTTCTTCAATGACGGCGCAGCCGCCTGGCTCAGGAACAGCGGCGCCTTCAGGTTGCTGCCGATCAGGTCGTCCCAGTCGCTTTCGTCGACCTTGCCGAGTGGTGTCGGGTAGAACGACGATGCGTTGTTGACGAGCACGTCCAGTTGACCGGACCATGCAAGCACTTCGTTGACCAGCGCCTGCGGTGCCCCTTCGTCGTTGAGGTCGGCGCGAAACGTGGCCGCCGAGCCGTCGCGTCTCTGGTTCAGGCGCGCGCTGAGCGCGCTCGCTTCCTCCCCGGACGAACGATAGTGAATCGCGACTGACGCGCCTTCCGCATGCAGCCTTTCCGCGATCGCCGCGCCGATGCGTTTTGCCGCACCGGTGATCAAGGCGCAACGTCCTTCAAGGCAGGTCGATGCCGCTTCGTTCATGTTCATTGTCTCCGGGCAGGGTCGACCCGCGATGGCAATCGTCGCCTGACCCGCCTACATTGACGTCATTTAAGGAAAGGGCGACGCCCAATGCAAATGAATCGCACTGCGCGTCCCTTGCCGCAGCCCGATCGGGAAAGCGCCGCGCACAGCGCGGCGGTCGGCGCATTCATTCGTGAGCGCATTGACGACGCGGGTGGCAGTGTGAGTTTCGCCGAGTTCATGCAGCACGCGCTGTACGCGCCGGGCCTCGGTTACTACGTGAGTGGCCTGCGGAAGTTCGGTCGCGGGGGTGATTTCGTCACGGCACCGGAAATCTCTCCGCTGTTCGGCCGCGTTCTCGCAGCGCAATGCGCGAAAGTGCTGGCCGACAGCGGTGGCAACGTGCTCGAACTCGGCGCCGGGAGCGGAGCGCTGGCGGCAACGATGCTTGCACGCCTCGACGAATTCGATGCGCTTCCCGAGCGTTACGCTATCCTGGACGTTTCTGCAGAGTTGCGCGCGAGACAGGCGGTCCACCTGGAGCAACAGGTACCGCAGCTTGCGGCTCGAGTCGAGTGGCTCGAAGCGCTACCGCTTGCCTTCGACGGCGTGATCATTTCGAACGAAGTCGTCGACGCGCTGCCGGTCGAACGTTTTACCATTCGCGGCGGCCAGGTATTGCAGCGTCGCGTTGTCAATTACGCCGACGGGTTCGGCTGGAACGAGGCACCAGCGCCCGGCTTTGTTGATGATGCCGTCCGCGCCGTCATGACGGATATCGGCACGGAGCTTCCCGACGGCTACGTGTCGGAGGTCTGTACGGCGCTGCCGCCTTGGCTGGGCGATGTCGCCGCGTCGCTCGGCACCGGCCTGTTGCTGATCTTCGACTACGGCGTGTCGCGACGCGAGTACTATGCTCCGGATCGTAATGGCGGCTGGCTACGCTGCCATTTCCGACACCATGTCCACGACGATCCGCTGGTATTGCCCGGCATTCAGGACCTGACGTCGTGGGTCGATTTTACCGCGGCCGTGACGGCGGCTGTCGAGCACGGACTCGACGTTGCCGGCTACGTTACGCAGGCAGAGTTCCTGCTGCACGGCGGACTCGATGCGGAGCTCGCCGGGTTCGATGCGACCGACGCGAAACGGCAGGTCGCGTTGTCGCGCGAGGTCAAATTGCTTACGCTGCCCGGCGAAATGGGTGAGCACTTCAAATGCCTGGGCCTGTCACGCGGCGACGTCGTTCTGCCGGACGCGTTTTCGGTCCGTGACCGTGCGCACCGGCTCTGATCGCATGACGACCAGCACGGACTCGGCGCAATGGGACTGACGCAGCTCATCGTTCTGGCGGTCATCCAGGGGCTGACAGAGTTCCTGCCGATATCGAGTTCGGGTCACCTGGTACTCGTTCCCAGCCTGCTCGGCTGGTCGGACCAGGGGCTCGCCTTCGACGTCGCTGTGCATTTCGGATCGCTGCTCGCGGTCGGAATCTTCTTCCGCGAGGACATTGCCGGGCTGCTGCGCGGGACGGGGGAAATACTGTCCGGTCGCGTGGACACGCCGCGCACGCGCATGGTCTGGTACCTGGGCATCGGCACGGTACCGGCGGCATTGGCCGGCCTGCTGTTCGCCGGCTGGATCGCCGCGAATCTCCGTAACCCGATGATCGTCGTCTGGACGCTCGCCGGCTACGGCATCCTGATGGCGTTAGCGGACCGTTTCGGCAGCAGCGATCGGTGTATCACGGATGTACGGCTCCGCGATGCGTTGCTCATCGGCATCGCGCAGGCACTGGCGCTTGTGCCGGGAACGTCCCGCTCGGGCGTCACGATCACGGCCGGACGCCTGCTCGGCATCGCCCGCCAGGACGCGGCCCGCTTTTCATTCCTGCTGTCGGTGCCGGTCATTTTATTCGCCACCATTTACGAACTAGTGATGCTGGTCACGGGCGATGCGCCGGTCCCGTGGGACAATCTGGCCATCGCAGCCCTGATTTCGGCGGCCGTGGCCTATGCCAGCATCGAGTTTTTCATGCGCTTCGTCAGCCGCATCGGCCTTTTGCCCTTTGCCGTTTATCGGCTCCTGCTTGCAGTTGTGGTCGTCTATGTCCTCACTTAAACCCAAAGCCCTGGTCGCGCTGTTGGCAATCTCGCAAAGCCACGTGGCGCTCGGAAACGGCTACGTGCTCGGCTTCGGCGCCGAGGGCGATACCTCCGACGGGCGCGCCGCGTCCGCATTCGCAGACATCGAGCTCTCGGAGAAAACCTGGCTGTCCATTACGGGCAGCACGGCCCAGGTCGACGGTGTCATCAGCGATTCGTCGACGGCCTTCGCCGACGCCGGCATCGACTACTGGTTCGAGCCCGTCGGTATCCGGCTCGGCATCTCATACTGGGGCGATGCCGACATTCTCGACTCGAACGACATTCGCACCTCTCTCTACCTGCGCGGGGAGCCCGGTTCGATTTCGCTGGATTACGAGCGTCGCAATTTCGAATTCGACCTGCAGTCGGACCTCTTGCGGGGCATCACCGTGGAGTTCGATGCCGACGGCATCGGCCTGTCGACGCGTCTCGACGCCGGCGAATCGGTCTCGCTGAGCCTCGGCGGCATGAGCTACGACTATTCGCGCAACCTGCGCGTGCAGCCAGATATCGACGTATTACGGTTTCTGTCGATCTCCCGGCTTTCGATGATCAACTCGCTGATCGACTATCGCGTCAACGCCGGTATCGAGTTCCGCATGGGGTTGCGCAGCATCGACGTCACGGCGGGCCGCTGGCAGACCGCAATGGACGGCGGCACGGTCGAATCGTTCAGCGTCGGCTTTCTCACGCCCGTCAGCGATCGCACCGACATGGAGTTTCGGCTGTCCTTCGATGACTCCGAGTTCTTCGGCAGCACGACGGCATTCTCCTTCTATCTCTACTACTTCGGCGGGTCATAGTCCGCCTTGTAGCGACGCAGCGCCGCCACCCGCCGCTTGCGGATTTCCGCGCCGATCTTCGCGCCGTCCCCGTCGGCCGACTTTATATCGTCGAGATCGATTTGCGTCACGGCCGTCAGTGCTCCGCGAAGGTAATCCGCCTGCGGATAGTCGCGATGCTCGAGCCCGGTGCGGCCGCGCGCATCCGCTTCGCAGGCAATCAGGAACTGTTCGAATCGCGCCGGTCGACGGAATGCATCCGCCCGCTCGAGCACCTTGAGCACGGTTTCCGGCCGCAGCTCGAACGCGCGATGGCAATGCCCGTGGTACTCGGCGACAAGGCAGCCGAGCTCGCGACAGGCCTTCGGTAGCGGAAGGCGTTCCGACATCCGGCGCACGAGATTCGCGCCCTTTTTCTCGTGCCTCG
Organism: uncultured Gammaproteobacteria bacterium; assembly: GCA_938003715.1. Lineage (GTDB taxonomy): Bacteria > Pseudomonadota > Gammaproteobacteria > Steroidobacterales > Woeseiaceae > SZUA-117. Next base: position 1 of record CALKYK010000295.1, on the reverse strand, counting down.
C
>CALKYK010000294.1 GCA_938003715.1 uncultured Gammaproteobacteria bacterium | reverse complement strand
GACACGCAGGTGGAGCCGCGCTACCGCTTCCCTCACGCGAACTGCTTCCGCGCCGCCGCGGCCACACACGACCTTCCGGAAACGCTGCTCCTTGCGGTCGCGCGCGGCGAAAGCGACTTCGAGCCGACGGCACGCTCGAAGGCGAACGCGCACGGCGTCATGCAGATCCTGTGGCCGGGCACCGCGCATCATCTCGGCATCTACCGGCTGTCGGCGCTGTACGACCCGTGCACGAACATCGATGCCGGCGCACGTTACCTCAAGGAAATGCTGGCGCGGTTCGACGGCAACCTGCACCTCGCGCTCGCTGCCTACAACTATGGACCGGAGCGCATCGCACGAAACCCGGACAACATTCCCGGCGGCGCACGCTGGTACAGCAGCTACATCTATCGCCACCTCGAGTACGTGCTCGGTGACCGCAAGCAGAGCGGTTCGGTCAGCCTGTACTCGGCACTCGGCCGCTCGACGCTGATCAGTTTCGGCGAACCGTATCGCGCCGAGGCGTTCGTCGCGGGACTGGAAGCGCGGGCGCCGGGGCTCGAGCTGCACTGGTTTCGCAAGGGCGTCGGCCGGTTTTCCGTCGTCCTCGTCTACGAGGACCGCGACGCGTTCGACCGGAGCGCGAGCCTCCTGAGAAAGGCCGGATTCCCGATCGGCTGAGACAAAACTCAAGCAACCGACGAAAAGGCCGATGCAATTCTGTGCGGACGCCGCACAATCACGCTAGGATACGGCCCGATTTCGGCCGGGGACGGTATATCGTGGGACAGGATCCAGAAGTCCTGATCAGCGAGGACAGGATCAAAACGCGGGTCAACGAACTTGCCCAGCAGATTTCGTCGGACTACGCGGACAAGGGCGAGCTGGTGCTGATCGGCGTCCTGAAGGGCGCATTCATTTTTCTTGCCGACCTGTCGCGCCGGCTGGCGATTCCCCGCCACATCGAGTTCATCGCCGTTTCGAGCTACGAACACGGCAGCGTGCGCAGCGGCGCCGTGCGTCTCGTGATGGACGTGCGGCGGCCGATAGAGGGCCGCCACGTGCTGGTCGTCGAGGATATCGTCGACACCGGGCACACGCTGCACTACCTGATCGACATGCTGCAGTCGCGCAATCCCGCGTCGATTCGGACCTGTACGCTGCTGCACAAGGCGCACAAAACCGAGGTCGACGTCGATCTCGATTACGTCGGCTTCAGCATCGGCGACGAGTGGGTGGTCGGGTACGGCCTCGACTACGATGAGAAGGACCGCACACTGCCGGACCTGGGATCGATCAAACCCGTCGAGGACTGAAGATTCGCCCCGGTCAGTGGTCGGCGCAATCGTCGACCTCGAGTTCGATTGTCGAGTGTGCAATGCCGAATTCGCGCAGCATCTGCTGCTTGACCGCACGCACGACGGCCGTCGAATCGGCGACCGGCGAATGCAGCACCACGTGCATCGTCATCATCAGTTCCTGCGGCGTCAGTCCCCAGACGTGCACGTGGTGGATGCCGCGGACCTCGGGCACTGCCGCCACCAGTTTTTCCTGCATGTCGGCTACATCGAGCCACTCCGGCGCGCCCTCGAGCAGGATGTTCGCGCTGCGGCGAACGAGTCGCCACGCGCTGCGCAGGATCAGCGCCGCCACGACGAC
>CALKYK010000293.1 GCA_938003715.1 uncultured Gammaproteobacteria bacterium | reverse complement strand
TGTCGAGAGGGCGGCCGCGGCCGGTGCGACCCAGGCGCGCTGGATCCTGCTGCGCCTGCCGCACGAAGTGAAAGAGATCTTCAAGGACTGGCTGGCCGAACACCTGCCCGAACGAGCGGCGCACGTCATGAGCCTCGTGCGGCAGGCGTCCGGCGGGCGCGAATACGACAATCGTTTCGGCGTTCGCCAGCGCGGCACCGGTCCGTACGCGGCCATGATTGCGAAGCGCTTCGCGGCCGCGTGCCGGCGCCACGGCCTGCTCCGGGACGACCCGCGCCGCACGCTGGACTGCAGCCGCTTTCGCAAGCCCGGCCAGCGGCAAATGGCTTTCGATCTCGGCTGATACGGTATAGTTGGCGGGGTCCGGGGCGGGGGCCGGGCACGAACTTAACACCGTGCGGGCAGTCTTATACTGAGTTTCGATCACGCGCCGCTTTCGATGACACACTTCGACCCGATCAAGTTTCCTGCCCGCGCCGCCGCCCTGGCGGTGCTGCTGATTTTCACTGCAGTAAAAGCCCAGGAAGCGCAGGACGCCGAGCAAGCCCGGGAAGAGACCCTGCAGCCGATAAGCATCGACGACCCGCGCTACGACGACGAGGCGGAGCCGCCGGAGGAACAGTTCGACGACCTGGTGTTCGACACCGAAAGTGGCAGCTACCGGCTGATCGACGATCCGGACGGCGACGATTACGTCGAGCCGCCGTCGGAGCGCGAGCAGGACGCCCAGGAACTCGGCCGCCTGTTCATGCTGTACCGGGAGTCGCTGGAGAACGAGCAATACCTGGAAGCCGACACGCTCGCGAAACGCGTGGTCGAGCTCTCGATCAAGCTGAACGGCCTCGACAGCCACGACTCGGCGAAGGCGATCACGAATCTCGCCATTGCGCAGCACAAGACCGGCGATTTCGAATCGGCGTTGCGCAACTTCTCGTCGTCGATCGACATCGTCGAGCGCATCGACGACCGGCTGAGCCCGGCGCTGATCAACCCGTTGCAGGGACTGGCAGCGACCCAGGCCGCGGTGGGCCGGCCGGACCTGGCACAGGAAACCTTCCAGCGTGCGGTGCACGTCAGCCACGTCAACGAGGGCCCGCACAATCACGACCAGGTCGACACGCTGGAATCGATGGCCGAGCTCTACATTTCGATGGGCGAGTATGACGAGGCGATCGACATCCAGGAACACATCTTCGCGATCCAGTCGCGAAACATCGAGCCGACCAGCATCGAGATGATCCCGGCGCTGGAAAAGCGCGCGAAGTGGCAGCACCGGCTGCAGATGTACCACCGCGAGCGGGTGAGCTGGCGGCAGGTCATCAACATTCTCGAACGCAACTACGGAAAGGACGACCTGCGGCTGATTCCGCCGCTGAAGAACCTCGGCCGCTCCTACCTGTTCGTCACACCGGTCGAATTCGACTTCCAGCCGGACACGTCTGCGGCATCCGGCGAAACCTACCTGCGGCGGGCGAATCGCATTGCCGATAACAACCCCGATGCGGACTGGCGCGTACTGCAGGACACGCTGCTGACGCTCGGCGACTACTACGTCGTATCCGGGCGACCGAACCGTGCGTCGCGCGTGTACGAGGAGTCGTGGCAGCGCCTGACCGAAGCGAACGACGACGAGATGCTGAAATACCGGCGGCAAAACCTCGAAAAACCGGTAGTGCTGCAGAACATTTACCCGCCGAAGTACTACAACAGCGAGCGTACGGCCGACGGGCGGCCGCCGCCGGACAGTTTTTCGACCGGCACGATCAGCTTCAGCTACACCGTCAATCCGAACGGTCGGGTGGCGAACCTGAAGCATGTCGAGACGCAGCCGCCGCAGATCAAGGATTTCGGCAAGACGGTCTCGCGCAGTATCCGGCGGCTGATCTACCGTCCGCGCATCGAAGACGGCGACATGGTGGCAACGCCGGACGTCATCTTCACGCACGAATTCTTCTATCGGCCGGAGGATCTCGTCTCGCAACCCGAGGATGGCAGCGAGGACATCGCAGACGGCGACGAAGACGCGACGTACGACTGAGCGCGACGGTTGACCGGGCCCCGTGATTTCTTCTACCGTAAGGCAAAACAAGAACGGAAGTCACAGGGAATCGTGATGAATCGTCGCCGATCGAAGCTCCATCGTTCCGTAGTTCCCTCCGCCCTGGCGGCGGCGGCACTTTTATGTCAAACGCCCGCGTCTGCGCGCTGTGTCGACGACTGGTTCGGCATCGACGAAATCCCGGCGGACGACGGCGTACAGCTGCGAGCCACCAATTTCCGCGAATACCCGATCACGTTCACGATGCGGATACGCGGCCGCAACGTCGTGACGGACGGCCCGCGTTCGATCACGAGGACGCTGTACGGCGGTGAAACGGAAACCGTGATGTCGCTGGAGCCGGCGCGGTCGCCGAACCTCGGCAACTACCGCATATCCTGCGACTGGACGATCGGCGTCATCGATGCCGAGCACGACGACGACACCATCTACATGCTGCCGTATGCGAGCGGCTCGAGTTACCGCGTGCTGCAGGGATACGGCTCGCGCTTCAGCCATACCGGTCTCGAGCAGTACGCGATCGATTTCAAGATGGACGTCGGCACGCCCGTGCATGCGGCACGCGGCGGCGTCGTCGCCCGCGTCGAGGAATCGCACGACCGCGGCTGCTGGGAAGACGGCTGCGGAAAGTACGCGAATTACATCGTGATACTGCACGACGACGGCACCACCGGCGAGTACTATCACCTGAAGAAGAACGGCGCGCTGGTCGATGCAGGCGATCGCGTCAAGGCCGGTCAGCGGATCGGCCTGTCCGGCAATACCGGGCACACCACGATGCCGCACCTGCATTTCGCCGTGTACCGGGCGGCGGAATGGGGCAATACGCAGTCGATCCCGGTACGGTTCATGACCAGCGGCGGCGTCGTTCACCATCCCCGTCGCGGCCACTACTACCGCGCTTCGCGTGTCGACGACGCCCTGCGCGCAGGAGACTGAACATGGTTACCACCGGCGCCGCGACCAGCGACGCGGAACGGCATTTCGTCAACGGCCGGCCGCTGCGTGGGCCGTTTCCGTCACACCTCGAGCAGGCCGTGTTCGGACTCGGCTGCTTCTGGGGCGCGGAGCGCCGCTTCTGGGAGACGCCGGGCGTCTGGGTGACTGCGGTCGGATACGCCGGCGGCACGACGCCGAACGCGAGCTACAAGGAGGTGTGCAGCGGCAGGACCGGACATGCCGAGGTCGTGCTGGTCGTTTACGACCCGCGCGAAGTGAGTTACGAATCGCTGCTGCAGGAATTTTGGCAAAGCCATGACCCGACCCAGGGCATGCGCCAGGGCAACGACGTCGGCACGCAGTATCGTTCAATCATCCTGACCGCGTCGGCGGAACAGGAAGCCACCGCGCGGCAGTCGCTGGCACGGTACCAGGAAGCGCTCCGCGCAGCGGGATTCGGCCCGATCACGACGAGCATCGAGCCGCTCGGCGAGCTGTACTACGCCGAGGACTACCACCAGCAATACCTGGCGAAAAACCCCGGCGGCTACTGCGCCCTCGGCGGCACCGGCGTCAGCTGCCCCACGGGCACCGGCGCCTGACTCCGGGGCGGCCGTTGCCGCCCAGGCCCTCGGGGCTTTCGTGTGCCGGAGCTGCCCGACATCGATCTCTACATCGAGCACCTCGAGGCGCGGCTCGGCGGCGCAGACCTGCACGAGGTGCGCATCGCCAACCCGTTCCTGTTGCGCAGCGTCGAGCCGCCGCTCGTCGCCGCGCACGGTAAGCGGGTCGCCGGCTTTCGCCGCATCGGCAAACGCATCGCGATACACCTCGAGCCCGACTACTGGCTGGTGCTGCATCTCATGGTCGCCGGCCGGCTGCACTGGCGGGAGCGGCCGCCGCCGCTGCGCGGCAAGCAGCAGCTGGCAGCGTTCGACTTTGACCAAGGTTCGCTGCTGCTCACCGAAGCCGGCAGCAAGAAACGCGCATCGCTGTACCTGGTTCGCGGCGACGCCGCCCTGGCGCAGCACGACCCGGGCGGTATCGAACCGCTGCAATGCTCGCTCGATGAATTCGCTGCCCGCCTGCGCCTGGAAAACCGCACGCTGAAGCGGGCACTGACTGCACCGCGCCTCGTCAGCGGTATCGGCAACGCCTATTCGGACGAGATCCTGCACGCCGCAAAGCTGTCCCCGGCCAGACTCACCTCGGCGCTCGGCGAGGTGGAAATGGCGCGGCTGTTCGCGGCGACCCGAGACACGCTTTCGACCTGGCGCGACAGGCTGCGGCAGCAGTCGGGTGACGCGTTTCCGGAAAAAGTCACGGCGTTTCGCGACGACATGGCGGTTCACGGACGCTTTGGCAAGGCATGCCCGCGCTGCGGCGGGAAAGTCGCCCGCATTCGCTACAAGAGCAATGAGACCAATTATTGCCCGGACTGCCAGACCGGCGGACGACGACTCGCCGACCGCTCGCTGTCGCGGCTGTTGAAGGACGGCTGGCCCGGCAGCGCGTGACGCTTCCCGCAGATGCAATCGCAAGGCGCCGTCGGTAGTATCCGGCCTCCACGCAAGCGAAAGGGCGACAGACCGTGGCCGACAAGAAAAAAAGCAGGCAGCGCAAACCCAGCCGCAAGCAGGCGGAACAGGCGGTCGAAACGCTGCTGCGCTGGGCGGGCGACGATCCGCAGCGCGAAGGACTCGTCGATACGCCGAAGCGTGTCGCGACCGCCTACCAGGATTGGTTCAGCGGCTACAAGGAAGATCCGGTTCGCTTCCTGAAACGCACGTTCGAGGAAGTGGAGGGTTACGACGAGCTGATCGTGCTGCGCGACATCACCTTCGAATCCCACTGCGAGCACCACATGGCGCCGATCATCGGCGTCGCCCACGTCGGCTATCTGCCCAGCAACAAGGTGGTCGGCATCAGCAAACTGGCGCGCGTCGTCGAGACCTTCGCGCGCCGCCTGCAGGTGCAGGAAAAACTGACGGCGCAGATCGCCAACTGCATCCAGGACGTGCTGAAGCCGAAAGGCGTCGGCGTGGTCGTGGATGCGGTGCACCAGTGCATGACGACGCGGGGCATCCACAAGTCAGGCGTATCGATGGTCACGAGCCAGATGCTCGGCTCCTTCCGCAAGGACGCCCGCACACGAGCGGAATTCCTCGGCATGATCGGCAAAGGTGGCTAGGAAATCGCGGATACGAACCTCCGCGGCGGTGGCGCTGGCCGGCCTGCTCGCAACCGGCATCCTTTACCTGCTGCTGTGGCCGGTGCCGATCGACCCGGTTGCGTGGCAGGCGCCGCGTGACCGCGGCCTCGTCGATCCCTTCGGACCGGATGCGCGACTCGCAAAGACCCGCCTCGTCGATATCGGCGAGCACGAGGGTCCGGAAGACGTCGCGCGCGGACCCGACGGCCTGATCTACGCATCGACGAAGTCCGGGGCAATCATCAGGCTGCGGCAGAACGGTCGTCGCATCGAGACCTTCGCAGACGTCGGTGGCAGGCCGCTCGGCATCGAGTTCGATTCCGACGGCAACCTGCTGGTCGCGAATGCCTATGTCGGCCTGCAGCGGATCAGCCCTGGCGGGCTTGTCGAGGTCCTCGTCGATACCTTCGACGGCAAGCCGATCGCCTACGCCGATGACGTTGCGGTCGCCCCGGACGGCTTAATCTATTTCACGGACGCATCGGCGAAATTTTCTGCACGGGACGCGGGCGGAACCTACGAAGCCAGCCTGCTCGATATCATCGAGCACGGCGGGCACGGGCGCGTGTTTCGCCATGACCCGACCACGGGCACGACGACGGTATTGCTCGAAGGCCTGAACTTCGCGAACGGCATCGCGGCGAGTGACGACGGCCGCTTCCTGCTCGTCGCCGAGACCGGCAGCTATCGGATACTGCGTTACTGGCTCGAAGGGCCGGCGGCCGGCAATCTCGAGGTGATACTCGACAACCTGCCGGGCTTTCCCGACAACATCAACAATGGCCTGAACCAGCGCTTCTGGATCGGCCTCGTAGCGCCGCGCAACGCACTGCTGGACCGGCTCTCGGACCGGCCGTGGCTGCGCAGGGTCGTGCAGCGGCTGCCGGCGGCGCTCCGACCCGACGCGGTGCCGTCGTCGCACGTCATCGGCATAACCGGTGACGGGGACGTGCTGATGAACCTTCGGGATCCGACGGCGCGCCTGCCGGCGCTGACCGGCGTCTGCGAAACGCGCGATGCGTTATGGCTCTCGTCGCTGTTCGGTCACCGGCTGGGTCGCCTGGACAAGCGCGACCTCACCAACTGAAGCGCCCGCTAGAGCCCGAGTTCGCGCACGCCCTGTTCGAATACGATGTCGACCGGTATGTCGGCGCTCGCCAGGCGTTCGAGATCGGCAGCGAGTTGTGTCCCGATGACGCCCTTGCCGTTCGTCAGCGCGACGGCGCCTTCGTAGTCGCCGTCGCCCTGCAGCGTGAGTATCAACCGTGACAGCGATGCCATCGCGTCCTGCATGCGTTCGAAATCGACGCGATAGGTGCCCGTCTCCTCGTCGCGGACGAAGGCGCCCTGCTCGGCGAAGTAGTTGAAGCGAACCATGTTCGCCTTGCCGTGCGCGCTGCTGGCACCGAAGCGGGTCGAGCGAAAGATGCCCGCCATAAACGTCACGTAGTAATCGTGAAGGTCCACGTCGCCGAGCTCGCCGGCCTCGTGCAGGCGCGTGATCATGTACAGGCCCAGGATGTCGGCCTTGCCCTCCTCCATCGACGAGGCGACGTCGCGCAGCGCCGCGCGCACGGTGCCCTTGCCGTCGATCGTGTTCTTGACCCCTAGCCCGTGCGCGACTTCGTGGAACATCGTGTTCGCAAAGAACGCATCGAACGTCACGTTGTCCCGTTGTGACGCATCGATCAGCACGCCGCTGATCGGCACCAGGATCTTCTCGAACTTTGCCTGCATCGCATTCTTGAGCTGCAGGCGTCGCGTGCCCTTCGCAAGCTGCACCTGTTCATCGTTCGGCAGGTTGATGGCAATGGTCTTGGAACCGGCATTGCTGTGGCCGGCGTAGTAAATGACGTCGTAGGCATTCAGGTCCGAATCGGTGCCGGGCATTTCCGATTTGTAGGCGTCGTCGACCGGCAGGCCGCGCTGCAGGTCCGGCAGGAATGCGGCGAAGCGCGACAGCCGCTCGCTCCAGGCCTGGTCCTTGATCAGCACGTAGGACTCGTAGGCGGCGCGGTAGCCGAACAGTCGGTCCTCGTAGGTCTCGATGGCGCCGATCACCAGCTCGACCGGGTTTGACCGCACATCCATCCACGCCATGTCGCTCGGCTGGTAGTCGTCGCTGACCAGTGCGTCGGCGCGCAATCGCAGGTAATTGGCAAAACCTTCGTGTTCGGCAAGCTCGGCAGCTTCGCGCAACAGCGCCGCCGCTGCGGCGAGCTCCGTTGCAAATTCGACGTGGTAGGGCACCAGCGTCAGCGCTCCGCTCTCGTCGCGCCGCACGAACGAATAGAGACCGGTCTTGCCGGGCAGGTCCGCCGCCTCGAATTCCTCGCGCGTCATGTCGGCCGGGTAGAACCGTGCCCCGAGCGGTTTCGGTCCGACGCCGTCGATGAACGGCGCGTCGTCGGCCAGGCGATCCCACGGACCGTAATTGATCTCTGCGAACCGCCGCGTGTCGTCGACGCCGATCGAGTCGAGCCAGGATTCGTGGTCGTCGCCGAATGCCTGGCGCCAGAAGAGTCCGTCCATGATCTGCGACGCGTCGATGAGCTTCACGATCATCTGCCGCTGTCCGTCGCTCAGCGAGGACAGGTCGGCTTGCAGGGCAAAGTCGGCGTACACGTCGGGTCGCGGTTCAACGAGCGCCGGCGCTGGGTCGGGACCGGCCGCCGGCGCGGTCGGTTGCCCGGCCCGCTCGCAGGCGACGATAGTGAACAGGAAGGAAATGAACAGAAATGCGGGGATTTTTCTCACGTTCGGACTCCGTGCACGATCGAGCCGGACTCAAAGGGGACGCGATTATGTCACAGCGGGGCGCGCAGCCGCAGAGCGGCCTCTCGACACCGGCCGGGACGGATACGGTGTCGCTCAGACGGACTTGACGAGAAACGGGGGTACGGCAGACGCCTCGGCCGCCTTGGCGGGCAGCGGCTCCAGCGGCGTCTTCTGCTGGCGCACGATTTCGCTGTACAGGTCGATCATGGCCTGCGCGCAGGCGTCGGCTTCGGTCACCGACATCTTGCGTACGGTCGCCCAGACACGGCCTTCGCCGTTCAGCGGGGCAACCTGGCTCATTTCCGTCTTCAGGTCGGCAAACGCCTGCTTGACCGTGACCGGCAGTTCATCGTCTTCGATCAGTGACAGGTGTTCGTCGAACGCTTTGGTAAGTCTTTGTTTTATATTGCCGTGGCCGGCGAGCACCGAGACGGCGGCATAGAACCGGGCAACGTGGTCGGACATTTCCACTCCAGCGCTATTGTTATTCTCACGCCGCGATCCTCTCTTCGCGACGATCTACGCTTTCCGGGAGTCGGCTGCCTCCTGCTGCCGGCGGGACACGGCCCGCTGCTGTCCGTTGCGACTCCTGAGGTATCAGAATCTTGCGCCCGGTTTTTATATCACCTGAGCGGAATTACACGCAACTGAATCCTGATGCCGCATCGGCATCCTCAGGCCGCATCGGCGCGGCTGAGCTCGATCGACCAGCTCTCCTCGTCGAGCGATCGCGCCTCGGTATAGAGAGGCTCTGCCTGGCCGACCGACCAGCGGCTGGCCAGCGTTTCGGTCATCAGGTAGTCGCGGTATTCGTCGAGCGCTGCCTGCACGAGGCCGCTGCCCGAGACACCCAGCACGATGCGGTCGGAGACCTCGAGACCCGCCTGCTTGCGCGCTTCCTGCACGGTGCGCACGAGTTCGCGCGCAATACCCTCGCGAATCAGCGCATCGTCGAGCGTCGTGTCGAGCGCCGTCAGGTAGCCGCCGTCCTCGCCGCATGCATAGCCTTCTGCCGAATGTGTTTCGATCAGCACATCCTCGGCGCCGAGTTCGATCGTCTCGCCACCGGCGTCGATGCTGAAGGTCTCGCCGCGCGCAACGGCGCCGGCGATCTCTGCGCCGTCGGCGGCCTCGAGCCCCTTGCGGATCGCCGGCAGGCGTTTACCGTACTGCTTGCCCAGCCGTGGCAGGTGCGGCTTGATCCGGTAACTGACGAGGCCGGCGTCGCGGGCGATGAACTCCATCGATTTGACGTTCAGTTACTCGCGCCCCTGGTCCTGGTGATCCGCCAGCGCTTTCGGCCGCCGGTCGTCTGGCCTGAGGACCAAAAGGCGCGACAGCGGCTGCCGCGTGCGCACGCCGGACTGCCCACGCGCCGCGCGCGCCAGGCCGACGACTTTTTGCACGACGCCGATCTCGAACAGCAAATTGTCGTCGTCACGCGCCGCGTCGACTTCGGGCCAGTCGGTCATGTGCACGCTTTCCGGCGCGTCGGCAGCGACGCCGCGCACCAGGTTCTGGTACACGTGTTCGGACAGAAACGGCACGAACGGCGCCATCAGCCGATGCAGCGTGTCCAGGCACTCGTACAGCGTCAGGTACGCGGACTGCTTGTCCTCCGGGTCCGTCGATTTCCAGAAGCGGCGTCGATTGCGCCGCACGTACCAGTTGCTGAGCTGGTCGACGAAGGACTCGATGGCCTCGCCTGCCCGTTTCGCGTCGTAGGCGTCCATGGCCATGGTGCAGTTGCGCACGGTCTCGTTCAGCAGCGCCAGTGCCCAGCGGTCGATTTCCGGGCGCCTGGCGACCGGCACGTCGCGTGACAGGTCCACGTCGTCGATGCGCGCGTAGAGCACGAAGAATCCGTACGTGTTCCAGAACGTGTTGATGAACGAGCTGGCAACGTCGCGAACGATGTCGACCGAAATGCGTTTCAGCACCTCCGGCGAAAGCCGTGCGAGGAAATACCAGCGCAGCGCGTCGGCGCCGACCGTGTCGAAGACCTCGTATGGATCGACGATGTTGCCGAGCGACTTCGACATCTTCTTGCCGTCCTTGTCGACGATCAGGTTCAGGCACACGCAGTTGCGGAACGCGACGCTGTCCGACACCAGCGTGGCAATCGCGTGCAGCGTGTAAAACCAGCCGCGCGTCTGGTCGATGGCTTCACAAATGTAGTCCGCCGGGAAGTGCGTATCGAACGTGTCCTCGTTCTCGAACGGGTAGTGCCACTGCGCGTACGACATCGCACCGGAATCGAACCAGCAGTCGATCACTTCGGGGACCCGCTGCCAGGTCTTGCCGTCCTTCTCGAACGACACCTCGTCGACCGCCGGTCGGTGCAGGTCGAGGTCGCCGTGCTTTTCGCCGGTCAATGCTTCGAGTTCGGCAATTGAACCGACGCAGTGATAGTTGCCGTCGCCGTCGGTCCACACCGGCAGCGGCGTGCCCCAGAATCGCTCGCGGGACAGCGCCCAGTCGATATTGTTTTCCAGCCAGTTGCCGAAGCGCCCGTCGCGAATCGTTTCGGGCACCCAGTTGATCGACTTGTTCAGCTCGACCATCCGCTCCCGGTAGTCCGAGGTACGGATGTACCAGGCGTTCTTCGCGTAGTAGATGATCGGGTCGCCGGTCCGCCAGCCGAGGGGGGAGGGTTGCAGGTAGGGTGGGGCGCGGAACTTGAGCTTGCGGCTCTTCAGGTCGCGGATGATCGGTTTGTCGGCGTCCTTGAAGAACAGGCCGGCGACCAGGTCCAGGCCGTTGCCGAAATGGCCGTCTTCGCCGACCGTGTGCACGACCGGAAGGCCATGCTCCTGGCCGAGCGCGAGGTCGTCGACGCCGTACGCGGGCGCCGTGTGCACGATGCCGGTGCCGGTCTCGGTACTCACGAAGTCGGCCGCAACGACGCGGAATGCGTCGCCTTCCGGTGGAAATGCGACGTACAGGCGCTCGTAGCGCAAACCGACGAGATCGGCGCCTTTCACCGTCTCGACGACCCGGTGCTCGCTGTCGCGCAGTACCGCCTCGCGCAACGCGTCGGCGAGAATCAGCGTCTCGCCGCCCGCCTCCACGTACACGTACTCGATGTCCGGGTGCACCGCGAGCAGCATGTTTGCCGGCAGCGTCCACGGAGTCGTGGTCCAGACCAGGAACGACAGCGACTCCTCACCGGCAACGCGGAAGCGGACGAAGATCGAAGGATCCTCGACCTCCTTGTAGCCGAGCGCGAGTTCGTGCGACGACAGCGTCGCGCCGATGCGCGGATCGTAGGGCACCACCTTGTAGCCGCGGTAGATGAGCCCCTTGTCCCAGATCGTCTTGAGCAGGTGCCAGACGCTCTCGATGTAGTGGTTGTCGAGCGTGTAATAGGCTTCGTCGAGATTGACCCAGAACCCCATGCGCTCGGTCATCTTTTCCCAGTCGCCGATGTAGCGCATGACCGACTCGCGGCAGCGGCGCGTGAACTCGGCGATGCCGACCTGCGCTTCGATCTCGCTCTTGTCGAAGATGCCGAGTTCCTTCTCGATCTCGTGTTCGACCGGCAGACCGTGCGTATCCCAGCCGGCCTTGCGTGGCGCGTGGTAGCCGCGCATCGTCTTGTAGCGCGGGTAGGCGTCCTTGAAGCTGCGGGCCAGCACGTGGTGGATGCCCGGCTTGCCGTTCGCCGTGGGCGGCCCCTCGTTGAAAGTGAACAGCGGGCGGCCGGAGGATTGATCCAGTGTACGCTGGAAGATTTCATGCTCGCGCCAGAATGCGAGCACTTCACTTTCCAACGCCGGCCCGTCGTAACGTCCTTTGACTTCGCTGAAACCCATTGCCTGTCAACCGTCTTGAAAACAAAAAAGCCCCGAACGCAACACTTGCGTCCGGGGCGATCGGATTCGGTCGCGGTACCACCCGGTTCACAGCGGCAAGCGCCTGCTGCCTCGTTCTGCCGGTATCGGCGGCCAGCCGGCCGCGCCTACTCGGGCGCGGCTCGCGCGGCCTTTTCGGGCGGCAACTCCGGGGTGATACAGGCCGGCGTCCGATCCGGGGCTTGCACCGTCCCCCGGTCGCTGTCATCGGACGGGCTCCGCCTGCGCGTCCCCATCGACGTTCTGGCGCGAAACTAGCACAAATCCCCTCGCTTTAGAGCCCTTTTTGCCACATCCGGGTAAGCTTCGGCCCATGGGCACCGCCGTCGAATCGTCCGTTCGATTTCCCGCCGCCGAGCGGGTCGATGTCGGCGAGGTGCAACTCGCCGTGCACCGCCAGGGCGATGGTCCGCCGGTCGTGCTGCTGCACGGGTTCCCGGAACTCGCCTTTTCCTGGCGTCACCAGCTGCCTGCACTGGCTGCCGCCGGCTACCAGGCCATCGCGCCCGATATGCGCGGCTACGGCGGCAGCGACAAGCCGGACGGGGTCGAGCAGTACACCATCCAGCGTCTCGTCGGCGACGTCTGCGGCCTGCTCGATGCGCTCGGCGTCGAGCGCGCGGTGATCGTCGGTCACGACTGGGGAGCGCTCGTCGCCTGGCAGATGGCGCTGCTGCGACCGGAGCGCATGGCCGGTCTGATCAACCTGAACATCCCGTTCTTCCGGCGTCCACCGCTGAACCCGGTGCTCCTGATGCGCTGGAAGCTCGGCAAGGACTTTTACATCGTCAACTTCCAGCGCTCCGATGAGGCCGACCGCCGCTTTGGCGAAGACCCGCGCCGCTTCATCGACTACATCATGCGTCGCCGCCAGTCGCTGCCGCGGCAGCCGGCAGACCGTAGCAAGAAGCGCCAGCCGATCAGCCTGCTTGCGCTGATGGATCTCGACGAGGCGCCAGGCGAACGCCTGCTGAGCGACGCCGAACTCGACGTCTACGCGAACGCGTTTGCCGCCGGCGGGTTCACCGGTCCGATCAACTGGTACCGGAACTTCAGGCACAACTGGAAATCGACGCGCGGCGTCGAGCAGCGCGTGCGCGTGCCGACGCTGTTCATCGGCGCAACGCACGACATCGTCGTCTCGCCGAAGCAGGTCGAGGCGATGAAGCCTTGCGTCGACGATCTCGAAGTGCAAATGATCCAGGACTGCAGCCACTGGACCCAGCAGGACAAGCCTGACGAACTCAATGCGCTGATGCTGGACTGGCTTGCGCGCCGTTATCCCGTCTGACACCATCGATTGGCCGCGGAGATTCGAACATGAACGACAAACCGCGATCAGCAACCCGGGTTTCGATCCTGTCCATTCTGCTCTGCGTCGGCTGGTGCAACGGCGTGTCCGCGCAGGACGAGGCACCGATGCCGGTACGTTTCGGCTTCGGCCATGCAGCAACCGCCGAGGAAATCGCCGCGTGGGACATCGACGTCATGCCCGACGGCACCGGCCTGCCCCCCGGCAGCGGCAGCGTGGCGGAAGGCGAAGCACTCTACGTCGCGCAGTGTGCCGTGTGCCACGGCCGGACCGGCGTCGAGGGACCCAACGACCGGCTCGTCGTGCATGCGCCGGACGAAGCGTTCCCTGATGCAGCGGATGCTGCGACCTGGCGGCAGCGGACGATCGGCAACTACTGGCCGTACGCCACGACGCTGTTCGACTACATTCGTCGCAGCATGCCGCAGAATCTTCCTGGCAGCCTCGACGACGACGAGGTCTACGCCCTGACGGCGTACCTGCTGCACCTCAATCACCTCCTGCCCGCCGAGGCCCGCCTTGACGCCGAATCCCTGCCGCGGGTCGAGATGCCGGCGCGCGATCGTTTCGTCCCGGACGACCGGCTCGGGCACCGAGAGGTTCACCGATGACGGACGAAAAGAAAAAAGCGCCGGACTCCGGCCACGTGACGCGCCGGTCCGCGCTGATCGGCATGGCGGGCGCGGCGGGCACCGTGCTGGCAAGAAACAGCGCCGGCCAGGAAGTCCAGGTTTCGGGAACGAGTCGGCCGCACGTGCCGGACGATCCGACGAAGGTGCTCGGCACCTGGTCGAGCGAACTCGGCGAGCGCTCAGCTTTTGAGAAACTGAAGCGCGTGCCGTCGGCGACGCGCTCCAGCTCCGAGACGCCGCTGCAGGACCTGCACGGCACGATCACACCGTCGGACCTGCATTTCGAGCGGCACCACGCCGGCGTACCGGTTATCGATCCGGAACGGCACAAACTCGTCGTGCACGGCATGGTGCGGCGACCGTTGACTTTTTCGGTCGCAGACCTGAAGCGTTTTCCGGCGGTCAGCCGCATCTGCTTCGTCGAGTGTTCGGGCAACCTTTATCACGACGCGCCGGAACAGACGACGGCGCAGCTCATTGCCGGAATGACGAGCCAGAGCGAATGGACCGGTGTCATGTTGTCCACGCTTGCGCGCGAAGTCGGCGTCAACGACGACGCGTCGTGGTTCCTGGCCGAGGGCGCCGATGCGGCGGTCATGACGCGCAGCATCCCGCGCGAGCTGTGGGACGAGGCGATGATTGTCTATGCGCAGAACGGCGAGGCGGTGCGCCCGGAAAACGGCTACCCGGTGCGGTTGCTGAACCCGGGCTGCGAGGGCAACAGTTGCGTCAAGTGGCTGCGGCGCATCGAGTTCGCCGACCGGCCGTTCATGACCCGCGAGGAAACCTCCAAGTACACCGAGCCGATCCGCGGCGGCGTGGCGCGGCAGTTCAGCCTTGTCATGGACGCGCGATCGATCATCACCTATCCGAGCTATCCGGATGCGGTGGAACGCGGCTGGATCGAGATCCAGGGCATCGCCTGGAGCGGTCGCGGCAGGATCTCAGCGGTTGAAGTCAGCACCGACGACGGCAGGAGCTGGCAGCGTGCGCGACTGCAGGAACCGGTGCTGCCGAAAGCGCACGTGCGTTTCCGGCACCTGTGGAACTGGAACGGTCGCGAGACCGTGATCATGAGTCGCGCAATCGACGAGACGGGCTACGTGCAACCGAGCCGCGAAGAGTGGATTGCGGCGCGCGGGCCTGGTTCCGGACCGTATCACCGCAACCCGGTCACGGGCTGGCGAGTGCGTGGCGGCGGCGACGTCGTGTACCGCGTCGAGGAGTGGGCCTGACGGCCTGGCCGCGTGTTGAAAAAAGCGTGCTAGTGGACGGTCGGCGAGACCGGCAGGTCGCTTTCCTCGCCGAACATCGCGCGGTCGAAGACCTTCACGAGGTTCTCGGTGCTCTGCGCGCCGACGACGAACAGGCGCTTGTTGACGAGAAAGTCCGGCACGCCGGTCACGCCGGACTGGCGCACCTGTGCTTCATGCGACAGCACGACCGAATTCGACTGCTCGTTTTCCAGCGTGGCGCTGATCTCGACGTTGACAAGTCCGATATAGTTGCCTCGTTCGGTCAGGACGTCGCGATCGGAAATGTCGAGCCCGTGCTCGAAGAATCCGCGCAGCAGCGTTTCCGCGAGTCGTGACGTCTCCGCGCCCTTGTGCTCCGCGAGATTCATCAGGCGGTGCGCGTTCAGCGTGTTCGGCACGTGCGACAGGCGATCGAAGCGAAACCGGATGCCCTCGGCGCGCCCGGCCCGTGTCAGTTCCTCGAGCGCCGGGATCAGGTCGGCGGGATTGCCGTACTTGGTTTCGAGGTATTGCTCGAACGGCATGCCAGTCATCGGCATGTCCGGGTTGAGCTGGAACGGGTACCAGGTGACCACGCTCGGACCGTGCACGGCGGCCAGCGCCTCGTCGAGGCGGCGCTTGCCGAGATAGCACCACGGGCAGATGAGGTCGGCGATGACGTCGACCTGCAGCGTTGCCGGCGACTCCTGCAGGGAGTGCGGGGCGATCTTCGTGATTCCGGGACCGATCATGGACATGGCAGCGAACTTGGGTCGCATCCTCCTTAATCAAGCCTGGGTCCATTATGGCGGGGCCATCCTGAACGGGCGCTTACTGACTTGGAGTGCCGTTTTCGGCATAAGTTTTGCGGCGCCGGGGGAACTATCGTGGCGAGTTGTCGTCATTAGACAGCAAGTTCGCCGAAGTTCGGCGTCAATCGAGGCGAAAGCGCCGCAAAATGCGGTCCGACCCGGCGGTCCAGGCGAGGTAGGCGGCCGTCGAGGCCAGCAGGAAGTTCAGGACTTCCTCCAGCGTGACGCCACCGCGACCGGTTTCCAGCATCGCGTCGGAATAGATCATGACCCTGAGCGCCATCGCGATGATCAGCAGCGCGAGCGTCAGCAATGATTCGACCGTGGTCACGATCGAGGCCAGCGACGGTCGCCACAACATCAGGCCGAGGCAGCCGAAACACACGCCGTAGTACGCCGCGCGCCAGGCCGGAACGGGTTCGAGGAATGCCAGTCTGACGTTCAGGCCGAATCCGTAGTCCAGTACGAGGAACACGATCGTGGCGGCGTAGTAGGCGCGCAAGAGGCTTGCCGGCAGCTCGCGCCGCCGGCTGGATGAGGTGTCGCGCAATAAATCGGGTGCCATGCCGGTCTGTTAAACTGATTCTAAATCCGCGGAGGAAAACGTGCTGATTCGTCGCCCCATCGATATTCGCCCGTCCGAAATCACGGACAAGGACTTCTATCTCAATCGCCGCAAATTTCTCCGGGCCGCGGCGCTGGCCGGCGGCGCGCTGGCGGCGGGCGAAGCGTTTCCGGCGGTGGTCCCGGCGCGTCCGCGGGCGAAGCTCGAAGGCGTCTTGCCGAGCGAGTTTTCGACCGAGGAAAAACAGAACAGCTACGAGGACATCACCACCTACAACAACTTCTACGAGTTCGGCATTCGCAAGGAAGACACGTACCGCAATGCCGAGGAGTTCCAGCCGCGGCCGTGGACGGTCGAGGTCAGCGGCGAGGCGGAGGTGACGGGTAGGTTCGAATTCGAGGATTTCATCAAACCCTACACGCTCGAGGAGCGCATCTACCGGCTGCGCTGCGTCGAAGCCTGGTCAATGGTGATTCCGTGGGTCGGCATCCCGCTTGCCGATATCGTGCAGCGATACCGGCCGCTGTCGAGCGCGAAGTACGTCGTCTTCGAGACGCTTTATGACCCGGAGCAGATGCCCGGGCAGCGTGGCCGTTCGCTGCGCTGGCCGTACGTGGAGGGACTGCGCATGGACGAAGCGATGAACCCGCTGTACATCCTGGCCGTCGGCCTGTACGGGGAAGTCCTGCCGAACCAGAACGGCGCACCGCTGCGCCTGGTCGTGCCGTGGAAATACGGCTTCAAAAGCATCAAGAGCATCGTCAAGATGCACTTCTCGGAAAAAATGCCGCGCACGAGCTGGGCGGTAGCGGCGCCGCACGAATACGGTTTCTACGCGAACGTGAATCCCGACGTCGACCACCCGCGCTGGAGCCAGGCGCGGGAACGTCGCATCGGCTCGGAACAGGGCGGCGGCTTCCGCAGCCTGTTCGCGGCCGACAAACAGCCGACCGTGATGTTCAACGGCTACGGCGAACATGTCGCGCACCTGTACAAGGGCATGGATCTGCGCAAGTACTTCTGACGGGCGTGGATACGATCCGGCAAATCCGCTTCGTCTGGAAGCCACTCGTCTTCGCTCTGTCGCTTGTGCCGTTCCTGCTGGTCCTGGGCGACCTCTTCCTTATCACCGGCGATCTCGGCGCGAACCCGGTCGAGAACATCCAGGACCGTTTCGGCAACTGGGGCCTGCGCTTCATCCTGATCGCGCTGGCAGTGACGCCGCTGCGGCAGCTGACGGGCTGGAACTGGATACAGCGCTTTCGCCGCATGCTCGGATTGTTCGCGTTCTTCTACGTGCTGATGCACTTCCTCGTCTGGATGTTTCTCGATCAGGACCTGACCTGGTCAGCGGTAGCCGAGGACATCGTCGCGAGACCGTTCATTACGATCGGCTTTGCCGCGCTGCTGATCCTGACGGCAATGGCCGCCACCTCGACGACCGGCATGCGCCGGCGTATGGGCCGCAGCTGGCAGAAGCTGCACAACTGGGTCTACGTCGCGGCCATACTCGGCGTCTGGCATTACTGGTGGCAGGTCAAGCTCGACGCCAGCGACCCGGCCATCTACGCGACTATTCTTGCAGTGCTGCTCGGGTACCGGCTGTGGTCGCGACTGCGGCTGTCGAGGCGACGAGAAGTGCACGCGAGCAGCTAGTTCACCGGCATCGGGCGGCCAGCCATCAACCGTTCGATTTCCTCGACAGTCCGCGGAATGTTTCTGGACATCACTATCGGCTCGTCGTCGGTCACCAGCACGACGTCTTCGATCCTGATTCCTATTCCCTCCTCCGGGATGTAAATGCCGGGTTCGACCGTTAGCACGACCCCGGGTGACATGGGTCGACCGTAGTCGCCTACATCGTGCACGTCGAGCCCGACGAAGTGTCCGGTACCGTGGATGAAATAGTCCCCGTAGCCGGCGTCCTCGATGACCTGCCGCGCCGTCATGTGCACGTCTTCGAAGTAGATCGCGTCCGCTCGTACGCGTTCGATCGCAGCGCGCTGGGCGTCGAGCACGATCTAGTAAAGCTCCCTTTCGCGGGCCGAGAAACGGCCTGTCGCCGGAAATGTCCGGGTGACGTCCGCCGGGTAGTGCTCCCATTCCGCGCCCGTGTCGATCAATACCAGCCCGGTCTCTCCAATCGGCTCGTCATTGTCCACGTAATGCAGGACGGTCGTGTTGCCTCCTGACGCAACGATTGTCGAAAAGCCGACAAACTGGGCGCCTTCTCGGCGATAGGTCGACTCAAGCACCGACTGAAGCTGGAACTCGCTCATGTCGGGTTCCACTGCGAGCATCGCGGCAACGATGCCCATACCGGTGATGTCCACCGCGCGCTGAATCGCGGCTATCTCGTATTCGTCCTTTATGCGCCTCATCTCGTCGATCAGTCCTGCCTGATTTTCGATCCTTGAGCCGGGGACCCTGGCGGCGGCGTCGCGAAGTATGCTGAGCGACTCCGGAATCGGTGCGGTGGCGGGTACGATCGGCCCGAGAAAAGCGCCGACTTTCTTCTTTTGCATCAACCGCGTCAGCGCATACGGTAAGAAATTGGTCCGCCCCACTGCTTCGAATCCGGTCGCCTCTTCCAATGCAGAGCCCAACGGCAGCCGCCGGCCATCGATATTTTCCATTTCCGGATTTCTCGGCTGGAGATAAAGGATTTCGTCATACGGCTTTTCGCCCGGCGCGAGAATGAGTGCCGCACCGGCATCGGAAACGCCGGTCAGGTAAAAGAATGTCGAGTCCTGTCTGAAAGCACCACCCCTGAGCGAATCCCCTGCAGATGCACCGTAAATCACGGCGACTGCATCGCCGAGTTGCTCCTTCAGCGCATCCCGACGAGCTTTGAATTTCTCGAGGTCGTCTTCCTGAGCAACCGCCCCGCTCGAGGCCAGCAAAGCGCAAAACAGAAACGCTAAGAATCGCATCGCATTCTCCCTTTCTTCCCAGTTTAGCTGACGAGTTGGCCGACAATGTCTCCGAGATCTGCCCCATGAACTCGCGGAAACAATTCGTTGCAGTTTCGGTGGGCCGAGAAACACCTTGTTACACCCTCCGCCGATCAATCGAGATATCGTCCGGTTAACGAGGAGTGGTTATGAAAGCGATCATTTTTGGCGGCATCGGTACGCTGGTTGAGACGTCCGAGCTGCAGCGGCAGTCGTTCAATGACGCGTTCGAAGCGCTGGGAATTCCGTGGCGCTGGGACCGTGCGACGTACCGTCGCCTGTTGTCCGTTGCCGGCGGCCAGAATCGCATCCGGCACTTCAGCCTGACGCAGCCGGCGCATCGCGTCCCGGACGATGCGCTCGTCGCCCGTGCGCACGAACTCAAGACGCAGCGTTTCCAGGCCGCGCTCGAATCCGGCTCGCTCGCGCTGCGCGGCGGAATCCAGCGGCTGATCAACAAGGCGCAGAGCTCCGACGTGAAGATCGCGCTTGCCTCGACAACCCTCGCATCGAATATTCGCGCGCTGGCCGACGCCAGCTGCCTGTCGCTCGACGAGTTCGACGTGTTGCTGCACCGGGGCCTCGTCGCCGAACCGAAGCCGCACCCGGAAGTCTACCTGCGCTGCCTCGAGCTGCTGGGCGTTGCAGCCGACGAAGCGGTCGCCTTCGAGGACAGCGACTCGGGCGTCGAGGCGGCCAATGCCGCCGGCGTTACCTGCATTGCAATGCCCGGCGACAACACGTCGCATCATGCGTTTGACGACGCGGCGTTCGTCGTCGGCCGTTCGCGCGGCGAAAGCCTGTCGAATCGATTCGGCAACAACGCGCTCGGAATGACGGGCCTCGACCCGGCGTCGTTTCGCGAACTCCTGACAGCGATCCGCTAGCGTCTATTCAGAACTCGATCGTCTCGCCGGGCAGCGGCGGCGTCGTAACCGGCAGGCGCCTCGCGTTGACGCGCTGCTCGAATGCATAGCCCAGGGCCAGGAGCCGCGGTTCCGACCAGGCCGGTCCGAGGAACGAGATGGCGACCGGCAGGCCGCGCCCGGTAAAGCCGGCGGGCACGATCAGGTCCGGAAATCCGCTCATGTTGGCGAGGATGACGGCGGAGCCCCCGCTGCCCGGCGCGCCGTCCGGGTCTGGATCCGGATCGACGCGACCAGGGCGCGTCGGCGACGTCGGGTAGATGATCGCATCGAGGTTTTCGGAATCGATCAATCCGCCGATGATGCTGC
>CALKYK010000292.1 GCA_938003715.1 uncultured Gammaproteobacteria bacterium | reverse complement strand
GTCGCCCCGGTCATCTATTTCCTGAACCTTTATTACTGCCTTACGGTGATCCGCAAGGACGATCGCACGTTCTACCCGTCGACATTTGCCACGTGGTTCGGCTCGCTGAGCCTGGTCATATTTACCGGGATGTCGGTAATCCTCATACTGCAGCGTTTGTTCGGCATCACGCCCTTCGGTAACTGACGACACGGATAACCGCATGACCATCGAGCTCAAAGCCCCGTACCTGATCTTCCTGGGCGACGAACCCGAACGATCACACGCCAAGACCGGCATCGGAATCGCGCACTGGCGACCCGAGCTGTGCATCGGTCAGCACCGGCTGCCGGGCAGCGGCGTGGACCTGAAGCTGCCCGATTTGACGCCGGCGGAGGCCGCCGCGAAAGGCGCAGGTTCTCTGATCTGGGGTGTCGCCGGTGTCGGGGGCAAGATCCCGCCGCACTGGATTCGCACGCTTTTCGACGCGGTCGATGCCGGGCTCGACATCGTGGCCGGCACGCACGCGTCGCTGACGCAGATCGAGGGCCTGGCCGATGCCGCGAAGGAGGCCGGCGTGCGCCTGGTCGACGTGCGTCGGCCGCCGCCAAACCTGCCGGTCGGCAGCGGCGACGAGCGCAGCGGCATGCGCCTGTTGACCGTCGGCACCGACTGCGTCGTCGGCAAGAAGTACACGGCGCTTTCGATCGCGAAGGAAATGGAGGCGCGCGGAATGAAGGCGGATTTCCGCGCGACCGGACAGACCGGCATCATGATCGCCGGCGGCGGCATCTCCATCGATGCGGTCGTTTCCGATTTCGTGTCCGGCGCCGCCGAAGTGCTGTCGCCGGCCAACGATGCGGATCACTGGGACGTCATCGAAGGGCAGGGCTCGCTCTTTCATCCCGGGTACGCGGCGGTAACGCTCGGCCTGATGCACGGATCGCAGCCCGACGCCTTCGTCGTCTGTCACGAGGCCGGGCGCAAGATGGTCGATGCATTTCCCGGTTATCCGCTGCCCGACCTGCCGACCCTGATAGAACACACGATTGCGAGCGGCAAGCTGACCAACAGGAACATTCGCTGCGTGGGCGCCAGCATCAACACCTCGCACCTCGATGCGGCTGCTCGCAAGGAGTATCTCGACAAGGTCGAGAAGGACATCGGCCTGCCGGCCGTTGATCCGGTCGCGATCGGTGTCGGCCGTATCGTCGACTACGTCGTCGAACAGTACGGATAAGGAATCGAGACGATGAGCTATGAAGTTCGTGTAACGCCTCACGCCTGGCCGCTCAGGAAACCGTTCAAGATCTCGCGCGAGGTCAGCACGACGGCGGACACGGTGGTATTCGAAATCGTCAACGGGTCGAGCCGCGGTCGCGGCGAGGCCGCAGGCGTGTCCTACGCCGGTGAAACCATCGAGTCGATCACGGCCGAGCTCGAGACCGTTCGCGACAGGGTTGCGGCAGGCCTCGATCGCGACGAACTGCAGGCGCTGATGCCGCCCGGCGGCGCGCGCAATGCCGTCGACTGTGCGCTCTGGGACCTGGAATCGAAGCAGAGCGGCAAGTCGGTCTGGGAGCGAATCGGTTGGAAGCCTGAGCCGGTGGTCACCGTTTACACGGTCGGCATCGACGACGCCGCGCGCATGCGCGACGACGCGGCGGCGCACAGCGACTGCCCGATCCTCAAGATCAAGGTCGGCATCGGCGATCCGCTCGAACAGGTAGCCGCCGTGCGCGAGGGCTCGCCCGAGGCCGGCATCGTCATCGACGCGAACCAGGCCTGGACGGTCGACGACCTGGCCAGATACCTGCCGGGACTGCAGGAGCTCGGCGTCGAAATGATCGAGCAGCCGCTGCACGCAGACGCGGACGAGGCGTTACGCGACTTCGAGTCGCCGCTGCCGCTGTGCGCCGACGAGTCCTGCGCAACCAGCGCCGATCTCGATCGCCTGCAGGGGCTGTACGACATGGTCAACGTCAAGCTCGACAAGACCGGCGGCCTGACCGAGGCACTCAAGCTCGTCGAGAAGGCGGAAAAACTCGGCTTCGAACTGATGGTCGGCAACATGCTCGGTTCGTCGCTGGCGATGGCGCCCGCATTCGTCATCGCGCAGCGCTGCCGCTACGTCGACCTGGACGGGCCGCTCCTTCAGGCCGAGGATTTCGAACATGCCATGCACTACGAGCGCGGCGTCGTACAGGTTTTCACGCCGGCGCTCTGGGGATAGGGCGTACTTTCCGGGCGCATGAGCGCGCATCGCTTCAACCGCCTGGTACTGCCCGGTCTCGTTTTCCAGTCCGTCATCATTGCCGGCGCTTACGGATCCGGCAAAGAGCTTGCGCAATTCTTTCTAGGTCACGGGCCGCGCGGCGGCCTGCTCGGCATGGCGGTGACGACCGTCATCTTCAGCGTCGTACTGATGGCCGCGTTCGAGTTTGCTCGCCGCTTCCGTGTTTTCGACTACCGCAGCTTCACGAAAGCCCTGCTGGGCCGTTTCTGGCCTGCGTACGAGATACTGTACGTGCTGATGATGATCCTCATCATCTCGGTCGTCGGCGCCGCGGCCGGCGACATACTGCGCGACGCGTTCGACCTGCCGGCGCTGGCGGGCATCGTTGCCATCATGCTGTTGATCGCGCTGCTGGTATTTTTCGGCACTTCGGCGGTCGAGCGTTTCCTCGCGCTCTGGTCGATCGTGCTGTACACGACCTACCTGGTATTTCTCGGCTGGCATGTCGTCCAGCACGGCGGCAGCGTTGCCGACAAATTCACCGCGGGTGAGGCGACCGGCAACTGGGCGGCCAGCGGGCTCGCGTATTCGGGCTACAACATGGCGACGATTCCGGCGATCCTTTTTTGCGTCCGCCACATGCTGACGCTCAGGGATGCACTGGTTGCCGGAGCGCTCGGCGGTCCGCTCGCGATGCTGCCGGCTGCGCTGTTCTTCATCGCGATGGTCGGCCAGTACGATGCGCTCGTGGCGGCCGGTGATGACGGGCCGCTGCCCGTTTCGATACTGATACAGGCGCTGGATGGCGCCGGCTTTTTCGTCTACCTGTTTCCGCTGGTGCTGTTCGGCACCTTCGTCGAGACCGGCGCGGCACTGATTCACGGCGTCAACGAGCGGCTCGATCACACGTGCGCAGAACGAGGTATCCGTATGCAGAACTGGGTGCGGCCGGCGGTTGCGATTGGCATTCTGCTGCTGTCGCTGGTCCTTGCGGACGCGATCGGGCTGACGAACCTCGTCGCGCGCGGCTACGGTACCATCACCTGGGGATTCCTTCTGGTATTCGTCGTGCCGCTCCTGACTTACGGTATCTGGATGCTACGATCGGCGGGTCAAAGAACCTGATCGTCTCGTCAACGTGACACCGAAATTCGCAGCTATCTGGCTCGCTGCAGTTGCCGCAGGCAGCCTTGTCGCCTGCGATCGCAGCGGCGATCGACCCGGTGCCGAAGCGCCGGGTGCTGAACGTGTGCTGCGACGGGGCAACGGGGGTGAACCACGCACGCTCGATCCTGCGCTCGCCGACGACAACCACGCAATCAACGTGCTGATCGACGTGTATGAAGGCCTGACAACACTCCGGCCTGACGGCACGCCGACGCCGGGCGTCGCCGAGTCGTGGCGCATCGACAATAACGGATTGACCTACATTTTCCATCTGCGGCCGGATGCCCGATGGTCCGACGGTACGCCGGTGCTTGCCGATCATTTCGTTGCCGGTTTCCGTCGCGTTCTGGCACCCGATACGACTTCTCCGTATGCATTCCTGCTCGACATCGTGCAAAACGCCGTAGCTGTGCGGCGCGGCGAACTGCAGCCGTCGGAACTCGGGATTCGCGCCATTGATTCAGCGACCCTGCAGATCGATCTGGAGGTACCTGCACCTTACTTTACCGGCATTCTCGCGATGCCGATCGCATTCCCGCAGCACCCCCGTGTCGCCGCTACTTCGCCCGGTGTGTCATCTCAGCAGGAGTTCATCGGCAACGGACCGTACCTGTTGCAGCGCTGGTCCCTCGGTGAGCGGATTACGCTGGTGCGAAACCCGGAATTTCACTCAGCGGATTCGGTTGCGGTCGAATCGATAGATTACCTGCCCATAGTTGAACCTGACACCGAGCTGCGCATGTATCGAGCCGGCGAACTCGAAATAACGGCGACGGTTCCGCCTGCTGCGATCAGCGATCTGACACGTCGTCGACCCGCCGAATTGCTGATTACTCCGTCGCTCGCGCTCTACTATCTCGCTTTCGACATGAGCGAGCCACCGTTCGACGATGTTGCGATTCGCCAGGCGCTTACGATGGCAATCGATCGCGAGACCCTGGTCGGGCTGATCGGCAGAGGAGAGCAGCCCGCCTTCGGCCTGGTACCGCCAGGCGTGGCCAATTACGAAGCATCGCGTTTTGCGTGGCGAGAAGAGGACCGGGAGACCCGCGAGCAACTTGCACGCGCTGC
>CALKYK010000291.1 GCA_938003715.1 uncultured Gammaproteobacteria bacterium | reverse complement strand
GCCAGCTTTTCGTGCGAATCGGCGACCACCGCGCCGTGGCCCGGAAAGTGTTTCGCGACCGCGGCCATGCCGCCCCGCTTCAGGCCGCTCGAGTACGCGCTGGCCAGCGCCGCGACCGCCTCCGGTTTGCGGTGGAATGCGCGGTCGCCGATGATTTCGCTGACGCCCCAGTCGATGTCGACGCAGGGCGTGAACGCAAGATCGATGTCCACCGCGCGCAGCTCCGAGGCGACGAGCCAGCCGGCCGTGCGGGCGAGTTCGAGCGCGCGCTCGGGATCGCTGTCGTAGAGCCTGCCGAGCGTCCGCATCGGCGGCACCCGGGTGAAGCCGTCGCGGAATCGCTGCACACGCCCGCCCTCGTGGTCGACCGCAATCAGGAGCGACGGCGAGCGCAGGGCCCGGATCTCGCCGACCAGGTCGGCAAGCTGCACCGGCGATTCGTAGTTGCGGCTGAAGAGGATCACGCCGCCGACCGCGGGCTCGCGCAACAGTGTGCGGTCTGCCGGCGTGAGCGACAGGCCGTCGATGTCCAGCATCACCGGTCCCAGGGCCATCCGGGTAGCCTAGCGGAGAAGACCGGGCAGTTCGACGCCTTTCATCCAGATTCTGGAAAAGACTCAAAAAATACTGATTTAACTGTCTTTTTGAAACACGGCGATCGACTCGACGTGGCCCGTATGCGGGAACATGTCGACGATTCCGGCGGCTTCCAGGCGGTACCCCTGCTCGCGCACCAGGATGCCCGCGTCGCGCGCCAGCGTACCCGGATGGCAGGACACGTACACGATGCGCGACGGGCCGAGACGCGCCATCGACCGCGCCAGCGCCTCGGCACCGCTCCGCGCCGGGTCCAGCAGCAGCCGGTCCCAGCCCTCGCCGAACCAGCTTTCTCCGCCATCGACGGCGGCGAGATCCGCTACCCGGAACTCGCAGTTTTCGATGCCGTTCGACCGGGCGTTCTGTCGTGCGCGTTCCACCTGCGCGGCCTCGCCCTCGATTCCGAGCACCCGGTCGCCGCGTCTTGCGAGCGGCAGCGTGAAATTGCCGATGCCGCAAAAGAGGTCGAGCACGCGGTGTGACGGATCGACGTCCAGGAGATCGGTCGCATGACCCACCAGGTGGCGGTTGACTGCGCCGTTGACCTGCACGAAGTCGGTTGGACCGAATGCGATGCAGAGTTCGAAGGCCGGTAGAAAAGATTCGAGCGGCGTCTCCGGCTCGCCGGACAGCGTCGCGACGTCCTGCGGCCCGCCGGATTGCAACAGCACCTCGACCGCATGCTCGTCGGCGAACGCCCGCAGCGCGCGAAGATCGTCGTCGCCGGGCGGGTCGAGGACGCGAAACACCAGCGCGGTGCGGTCGTCGCCGACGGCAACCTCGATCTGCGGCACGCGGCGCCGGATCGACAGGCTGCCGACAAGCTCGCTCAAAGGATCGATCAGGGCGTCGACCGGGTGCGCCAGGATCTCGCAGCGATGCATGTCGCAGACGTACGGCGCGTGGCGTTCGCGAAAGCCGACCAGCACTCTTCCCTTCGCCGCCACGTCGCGCACGGCCAGGCGCGCGCGGCGCCGGTAGTGCCAGTTCTCCGCATGCAGCGGCGTGAGCCAGCGTTCCGGCGCCACACCGCCGATGCGCTCGAGGTTGTCGGTCAGCGTCCTCTGCTTCATTTCGCGTTGTTTCGCACCGCCAAGGTGCTGCAGCGCGCAGCCGCCGCAGGTCCCGAACACCGCGCAGCGCGCTTCGACCCGGTCCGGCGAGGAGTCGAGCACCTCGAGAAGCGCCGCCTCGTCGTAGTTGCGGCGCTTCTTGCGCCGTTCGAAGCGCACCGTTTCGCCCGGCAGTGCGCCGCTGACGAATACCTTCTTGCCATCGACGGCGGCAATGCCGCGCCCGTCGTGGGTCAGCGATGCGATCGCCGCGGTTTCGGGATGGTGCACTTTGCGCACGGTCGATTCAGACCCGGGCCCAGGCCTCGAGGAACTCCTCCAGGTGCGCCTCGCCCATCGACTGCAGCGTGTCCCTGACCAGCGCATGCTCGCGTTCGAGACCTTTTGCGTCGAGGTGTCCGCGCATATGCTCGAAGCGCAGGTAGATGAGATAGGTGTTCAGCACGTCGGTCTCGCAGTAGTGGCGAATGTCGGCGATGTCGCCTTCCAGCCAGCACTCCCAGACCTTGTCGCCGCTCATGCCCAGCTTGCCCGGCAACCCGAGCATCGTCGCGACCTGGTCGAGGCCGGCGCGACCGCGCAGCTGGTAGCCGGCCAGCACGTCCATCAGGTCGACGTGCCGCCAGTGAAAGCGACCGAGGTAGTTGTTGTAGCGATAGTCGCGATCGTTGTCGCCGGTTTCCCAGTAGCGCGGCGCCTGAATGCCGTGTCGGAGCGCCCGGTAGTGCAGCACAGGCAGGTCGAAACCCGAACCGTTCCAGGACACGAGTTCCGGCGCATAGCGTTCGATGCCGTCGAAAAAGCGACCGACGATCTCGGCCTCGTCCGCGTCGGGATCGCCCAGCGACCAGACACGAAACGTGTCGCCGCTGCGGTACGCGACCGAGATCGCGACAACCCGGTGCTGGTGCAGCGGCAGGAAGTCGCTGCCCGTTTCCTGCAGCCGCCGGAACTGCATCGCGGTGCCGACGTCGGCATCGGAAAGGCCCTCGAGACCGAACAGTCGACGCCCCAGCTCCACGTCGGGAATCGTCTCGATATCAAATGAAAAACAATGCATTGGATCAGTCTTTTAAAAAAAATCCTCAGCTAGCGCGCAGCACCACGGCGAAGGCGAGGATCAGGCCGGCGTCGTCCGTCAGGCTGACGTGCCCGTCGCCGATGCCGAGTTTTCGGCACACGTCCCGCCCGCGCTCCGACCAGATGATCTCCGGGCGCCCCCAGGGGCTCGCAACGATGCCGACGTCGCGGATCCACATGCCGTGCGCGAACCCGGTGCCCATCGCCTTGACC
>CALKYK010000290.1 GCA_938003715.1 uncultured Gammaproteobacteria bacterium | reverse complement strand
GGCGCACACCTGATCGTCGGCCGTGATGCAGACGGCAACGAGCGCGAAGGCTATTACCTGCTGAGCGTCGACGGCACGTCGGAACGGCAGCTTTTGCCACTGTCCGATGCGTTCCGCTCGTTCGGCATGTTTTCGTCCGACGGCGAGCGCTTCATCTATTCGTCGACGGAAAGAAACGGCCTCGACTTCGATATTTACGTCGGAGACACCGCGACCGGCTCGACCCGCCTCGTCTACGAAGGCAGCTTCGGTTTCTTTCCGCGTGCGTGGCAGCCGGGCGGCGAAACCGTAATCGTCGATGAAACCCGTGGCGAGGATGCGAACGACGTGCACCTTCTCGACCTTGCATCCGGGAAGATGACGCCGCTGTTTCGGCCCGAGGTCTCAGCGGCACACGCGTACTACGCCTGGCTCCCGGACGGCAGCGGTTTTTACATGGCGACGAACCAGGATCGGGAATTCATGGCGCTCGCCTTCTACTCGATGCGCGACGAATCGCTGGAAATCGTCGAAGCGCCCGGAGCGGACGTCAGCAACGTCACCGTGTCCGGTGACGGACGCTATCTCGCGTACGCGACGAACGAGGACGGCTACTCGAAACTGCACGCCGTCAACCTGCGGAACGGGCGCAAGCTCGAAGCGCCGCAGCTGCCGGACGGCGTCTACAGCCTCGGTTTCGCCGAAGACGCGAACGTGCTCGGCATACGCGTCACCGGGCCGGGCATACCCGGCGACGTCTATACCTGGGCGCCGGGCGGCGATGAAACTTACAGAGCAGTCGCGTCCAACCTGGCCGGCCTCGAACCGGACACCTTCGTCGTGCCGGAATCGCTGCGCTACCCCGCACGTGACGGCGTCATGCTTCAGGGGCTCCTGTACCTGCCGCCCGACGACGTCAGCGACGGGCGGCCGCCGGTACTCGTCAACGTGCACGGCGGGCCGACCGCGCAGTCGCGGCCGTCGTTCTCGCCGCAGCTGCAGTACCTCGTCAACAACGGCATCGCGGTATTCGACGTCAACGTGCGCGGCTCGACCGGCTTTGGCAAGACCTACGCGCGCCTCGACAACCGCGAGAAGCGCCTCGACTCGGTGCGCGACCTGGTCGACACCGTCGCGTTCCTTTCGAACGACCCGCGGCTGAACACGAATCGCATCGCCGTCATGGGCGGTTCCTACGGCGGCTACATGGTCAATGCCGTGCTGGGCAGCTACCCCGGCGTGTTCGATGCCGGCGTGTCGCGAGTCGGCGTTTCGGACTGGGTGCGCGCGTTGAACGACGCCTCACCGGCGTTGAAGGCATCCGACCGCATCGAGTACGGCGACATCCGCGAGCAATACTGGCAGGACTTTTACAAGGTCAACTCACCGATCAACAACGCGCACAAGATCAACGTGCCGCTGCTCGTGCAGCACGGCGTCAATGACCCGCGCGACCCGGTCGACGAGTCCGACCGCCTCGTGAAGCTGATCCGCGAGTCCGGCGGCACCGTGAAGTACCTGCGCTTTCCGGACGAGGGTCACGGCCTCGCGAAGCAGGCGAACCGCGTCGCGTACTATCGCGCGATGGCCGGGTTCCTCGAAGAGCACCTGACACCGGCGGACGAAACGGCGGACTGACATGGATCGGCGCGCATTCCTGCGCGGCGCGACGGCGGTCGGTGTCGCCGCCGCGTTGCCGCGCGGGCAGGCGCTTGCGACGGATGCTCGGGGACCCGAGCAGTCGGTGCAGCGAATCGCTGTCATCGGTGCCGGTATCGTCGGCGCGGCGATCGCCTACAATCTTTCGAAGCGCGGCTGCGAGGTGCTGCTGCTCGACAAGGTCGGTCCGGCCGCGCAGGCGTCGGGAAACTCCTTTGCGTGGATCAACGCGTCGTACTTCGACCGACCGGACAGCTACTTCGAACTTCGGGCACGGTCCCTTAATGAATATCACCGGCTGGAAAACGAGATCGAGATTCCGATCCGTTGGGGCGGGAGCCTCGAGTGGTATCACGATGTCGACAGGCAGCAGGAGCTCATCGATGGCGTAGCGCGAGTACAGCGCTGGGGCACGCCGAACTGGATCGTGGATGCGGCCAGGGTCGCAGAGATCGAGCCGAACCTGGATCTCGGCGGCGACTGGCTGGCAATGTGGTCTTCACGTGACGGTGCAGTCGACCCGGCAGGGACGACCCGGGCCCTCGTCGATGCCGCCATCGCCAACGGTGCGACGCCGATGTACCCGGTGACGGTTACCGGTATCCATGGACACATCGGTGCGATGCGCGTCGACACCGATGTCGGATCGATCGACGCCGATCTCGTGGTGGCCGCGCCGGGCATTGCGGCAAACGATATCGCGGAAATGATTGGCCTCGGAACACGACTGGTCCAAACACCGACACCGGGCATCATCGTCACGACGAAACCGATGCAGCCGATACTCGAGACGGTGTGCTACACGACCGATTCGCATTTTCACCAGCTCGCCGACGGCCGCCTTTTGCTGGGAGAAAAAGCCGGTGCGCCGGTCGACGAGCAGCATGCCGCGTTCCTGGCCGGTCAACCGAACGAATACCCGAACGTCGAGCTGGCTCGCGAACACGGCGCGCGGGTGATCGAAACCTGTCGTCACCACGTCGCAAAGATTGCACAGGCGGAAATCAGTACGATCGGCGTCGGCTGGCGCCCGTTGCCGATCGACGGTCTACCCGTTATTGGCCACGTCACGGAAGCGCCGGGCGTCTACCTCGCCTCAATGCATTCCGGCGTGACGCTCGCACCGATCGTCGGCCACCTGGCTTCGATGGAGATACTCGACCGGGTCCGCGTCGACCTGCTGCAGCACTTTCGCGTAGAGAGATTTCTTTGAAAAAAAAGGCCGGCGCATCGCTGCGCCGGCCTTCCTTTTTTTGACTTCCCGCCGGGCTTACATCTGCCAGTCGACGCCCGTGAAGAAGAACTGGCCGCGCGGGCTGGCCGG
>CALKYK010000289.1 GCA_938003715.1 uncultured Gammaproteobacteria bacterium | reverse complement strand
ACCGCGCGGGCGCGGCCTACCTCGGCAACGCGGCGGCGAGTTCGATCCGCACCCCGCCCGGCCATCCCGAGGGCTACCTCGAGGCGTTCGCCAACCTCTACCGTGACTTCATGGCCGACGTGCGCCGCGTCGCGGCGGGTAAAGCGCCGAAGCAGAATTATCCCGGCATCGACGACGGGATCCGCGGTATGCGCTTCGTGAAGGCCGCCGTCGAGAGTTCAGAGCAGGGCGCTGCCTGGGTGGAGATCTAGCCGGCGTCAGCGTTTTCCCGACGACAGGTCGAGCAGCTCGATGTTGCGGAACTGGATCGGGTGGCTCTCGCTTTGCAGCGCGATGTAGCCGCCGGTGAGCGGCTCGCCGTCCGGCTTCATGGCCGGGTCGTGACCGCTGACCACTCCGCCGCCGAACGTGAGGTTGCCGTACTCGATCACCGCTTTGCCGTCGACGTAGTGCACGGCGCGTTCCGCACCCTCGACCAGCAGTTCCACCTGGACCCAGTCGTCGCCGACGATCGTCGGTGCAGCCGCGGGCACGCAGTGGCGGTCGGCCCGCACACCGTCGATGTCGACTTCGGTACCGGGCGAACACATTGCCGCGGTCGGACGCGGCTCGCCGTGGTCCCGGCCGCCGAGCATCTGGAACTCGATCGAAATCGGGAAGTCCTGCGCATCCGGCATCGTCGTCGGTTCCTGCGAATGGAACATCACGCCGCTATTGCGCCACGCCCAGTCGAGGCCGCCCGCTGCCTGTTCGCCGAAGAACCGGTATTCCAGGCGCAGCCGGTAGTGCGAATAGGGTGATTCGAAGAACAGGTGGCCGAAGCGGTCGTCGAAGGTCTCGTAGCCGTCATAGGCGACCGTGATCGCGCCGTCCTCGACGCGGAACGTGTCGGCGAAGTTGTCGCCAAGCGGGTAGCCGCGGATTTTCGGCGTCCAGCCGTCCAGCGTTTCGCCGTCGAACAGCGGTATCCACTCCTCGCCGCCGCCCGAACAGCCTGCGAGCAGCAGCGTAAGAAAAAGTGCGCGCTTCACGTGTTGTAGATGCTGGAGCCGTGGCCTGCGTGCATGCGCACGTCCGGGCCGAGATCCCGGCACGGCTCGTAGCGGCCGGGCGTTTCCGCGTAATCGAGCACGTGCGTGTAGGCCGCTTCGGAGGTAAAGAAGCCGAGTACGGTCAGCTCCTTCAACATGCGGAAGTAGTGCGGCAGCTCGTCGCCGCGATCCTGCATCGCGTCGAACTGTTCGCGGTCGAGGCGTTCGACCACCGCAAGCTTTTGTTCGGGTGTCAGTGCCACGAACACGTCACCGAACTCCTGCTGGCAGGCCGGATCGATCGTCGCGAGCCCGACACGGAACGCGGCCTGCTCCGTCGGCGAATAACAGTCCGTCACCATCAGCGCGATGAACGGGCCGACGCCGGCCGCTTTCGCGCCGGGCGTGTCGGTCTCGGGCAGGATGGTCTCGGCAATCTCGGTCAGCAGCTCGATATCGGCACTGCTGAACAGCCCGCTGTCGTTTGCCGGTTCCGGAGCGTCCGCCTCGCGCGATTCGCAGCCGGCCAGCATCGCCGCCTGGCCGACGAGCGTGATGCCGCCGAGCGCGGCGCTGGTCTTGAGGATCGCTTCGCGCCGGGTCCAGAGCCGTGTCGTTTTCTTCGTCATGTTCCTGCCACCTTAGCGTTACAGGTTCCTGCGCTTCAGTTCCTCGACCGCGTAGTTCGCGGCCCGCGCCGTCAGCGCCATGTAGGTCAGCGACGGGTTCTGGTTCGCGGCCGAGGTCATGCACGCCCCGTCGGTGACGAACACGTTCGGCGCATCCCAGACCTGGTTCCAGCCGTTCAACACCGACGACGTCGGGTCGCGTCCCATGCGCGCCGTGCCCATCTCGTGAATGCCCATGCCCGGCGCGTACTCGTTGTCGAAGGTGCTGACTTCCTTCACGCCCGCCGCTTCGAGCATCTCGGCCATGTCGTTCATCATGTCGACGCGCATCAGCTCCTCGTTCTCGCCGATCGCGCAGTCGATCGCGAGCACCGGCAGCCCCCACTTGTCCGTGCGCGTCTCGTCGATCGTGATGCGGTTGTCCGGGTTCGGCAGCATCTCGCCGAACGCGGTGGCGCCGACGTACCAGTCGCCCGGCCTCGACACGCGCTCCTTGAACTCGGCGCCGACGCCCAGCTCGCGCACCGCGCGCGACCAGCCGGCGCGGCTGGCGCCGCCCTGGTAGCCGAAGCCGCGCAGGTAGTTACGTTCCTGCCGCCCGACGTTGCGATAGCGCGGCACGAAGAAGCCCGCCGGGCGGCGCCCGTAGTAGTACTTGTCGTTGACGGCCGGGTCGTCGATGCGCCCTTCCGCGCCGACGCGGAAGTGATGATCCATCAGATTGCGGCCGAGCTGTCCCGAGCTGGAGCCGAGCCCCTCCGGCCACACGTCCGTCGCCGAGCGCATCAGGAGCCACGTCGAGTTGAGCGCCGACGCACACAGAAACACGATCTTCGACTGGTACTCGGTCGTGGTCTCGGTGATCGCGTCCAGCACCCGGACGCCGGTAACACGTTTCTCGTCCTTGTCGTAGACGAGCTCGGTTACGATCGACCAGGGTTTCAGGGTCAGCCGGTTCGTCGCCACCGCGGCCGGCAGGGTCGAGGACTGCGTACTGAACGACGCACCGTACGGACAGCCGAGCCAGCAGGCGTTGCGAAACTGGCAGGGCGAGCGTCCCGGCAGAGGTTGCGTGATGTTCGCGACCCGCGCGTGCACGATGCGTCGCTTGCCGTCGAAGGATCCGTTGACCCGCTCCGCGACCAGTTCCTCGGCACAGTTGAGCGGAATCGGCGGCATGAACTCGCCGTCCGGGAACTGCGGCATGCCCTGCGCGGAGCCTGCGATCCCGGCATGCCGTTCGACGTGCGAGTACCACGGTGCGATTTCAGCGTAGCGGATCGGCCAGTCGACGCCGACGCCTTCCTTCGCGTTGGCCTCGAAGTCGAGGTCGCTCAGGCGATAGCTCTGGCGGCCCCACATCAGCGAGCGGCCGCCGACCTGGTAGCCGCGGAACCAGTCGAAGCGCTTGATCTCGGTGTATGGCGAGTCCTGGTCGGACGCCCACCAGTCGAGATTTTTTTCGTTCAGCGGATAGTCGCGCTTCAGTACCGGGTACGCTTCTTCCATTGCGTAGGTGCGGCCGCCGCGGTGCGGGTACTCCCACGGCGCCTTGCGCGCGTTGACGTAGTCCTTGATGTGCTCGACGTTCTTGCCGCGCTCGAGCAGCAATACGTCCAGGCCGTTCTCGGTGAGTTCCTTGGCGGCCCAGCCACCGGAAATGCCGGATCCGACGACGATCGCGTCGTAGGTTTCAGTCGCCATGGTTGCCGCTCCGTCGTGTTCTTGGTTTTAAGGACTCGCGTGCACGTCGCGCGCTGCGCCCGGGCATTGTAGCATCGGGGCCATGCAACGCCGCTTGGTTCCATCCGCTTCCGTCTTCGCGGTCCTGGCGATCGTCATAACCGGGTGCAGCGAGGCTGCAGACCCGCCGCGCGGCTTCGCCGACCCGCTACTGGGCCGCTGGAACCTGACCGTGCACGCTGCCGACGGCGACTATCCGTCGTGGCTCGAGGTGCGCCTGCGAACCGAGCGGCAGCTGATGGCGCAGTTCGTCGGCCGCTTCGGCAGCCGTCGCTATACCGACGCCGTAGGTTACGACGACGGAACGTTCGAAGTCCGCGTACCCGCGCAGTACGAACCGGGCAGCGAACTGGTGTTCGAAGGCCGCGTCGACGGTGAGCGGCTGTCCGGGCAGACGCGCATCGACGACGGCGAGTGGCATCAGTGGACTGGCGTCAGAGCGCCGGCGCTCGGCCACACGAGCGTGGCGTCCTGGGGCGACCCGATTGCGCTGATCGGTGACGGCCTGGCCGGTTGGCAGCCGCGGTTTCCGCAGCACGACGGTTGCTGGCAGTCCGTGGAAGGCGTACTCAGCGCGACGCCGCCCTGCGTCGACATCGTCAGCGAAGCGCGCTTCGACGATTTTCGCCTGCAGCTCGAGTTCCGCTACCCGCCGGGCAGCAACAGCGGCGTGTATCTTCGCGGCCGCTACGAGGTGCAGATACAGGACGAACGCGGCATGGCCGTCGATCCTTTGCGCATCGGCGGCCTGTACGGGTTCATCGCGCCGAGCGTCAACGCGGCGCGCGCGCCGAACGAGTGGCAGACGCTCGACGTCGAGCTGATCGGCCGGCGGCTGACCGTCACATTGAATGGCGTGGAAGTGATTGCCGGTAAAGAGATCCCCGGCATCACCGGCGGCGCGCTCGACAGCGACGAGGGCAGCGCCGGCCCGCTGATGCTGCAGGGCGACCACGGACCGATCGAGTATCGCAATATCGTCGTGACGCCCGGCCGCTGACGCAGCGCACGGCTTTTCGCGAATCAGGTCTCGAGCGCCGCCTTCAGCACCCGGTGCCCGATGGCGACGGTACGGAACGGCTCGTCCGGCGCATCGTGCTCGATGAACGGATGGCGGATCGACGCTGCGACCGGGTCGGCGAGGATGCCGGCGAAGTCGATCGTGCCCGCGCCCGCGTCCACCATGTTGCCGTCCGCATCCATGTCCTTGATGTGCGCCATCGTGAACCGTTCGGGCGCCCTGCTTAAAACGGCGCGAATATCTTCGCCTGCCTTCTGCACCCAGAAGAAGTCGAGCTCGAAATCGACGAGGTCCGGATCGGTCTCGTTCATCAGCACGTCGAACGGCACGACGCCGTCGATCGCCTCGAACTCGAACTCGTGGTTGTGATAGGCGGCGCGCATGCCGCTTTGCCGGCACAGTTCTCCCAGCCGGTTCGCATCCTCGGCCCAGCGCTGCCAGTCGGCGGTGGTCTGGCGCATCGGTTCCGGCATCCACGCGATCGTGACGTAGCGGTGACCGATGGCGGCGGCGGTATCAACGAGCGCTGCTGCATTCTCACGCACATCCTGCCCGGACACGTGTGCGCTCGGCGAGGCGAGTTCGTAACGTGACAGCAACTCGCGGATGCTCGCGGCCGAATGGCCGAAATAGCCGGCGAACTCGACTTCGCGGAAGCCGATGCCGGCCACTGCCTCCAGGGTCTTTTCCACGTCGTCGGCCATCGACGTGCGCAGGGTGTAGAGCTGCACGCCGGCGGCGCGTGCCGGGCGTGATGTCGATGACCCGGAACTGCCGCAGGCGGCGACGAGTCCGGCAGCGCCGATGCCAGTCAGCCACTGCCGGCGATTGAGCGTGATTTCGGTCATAGCATGGTCCCGGGCAAGCTCGAGTGACGCGGAAAGTTTAACCGTGCAAGCTTGTCTTGACGAATCCGCAATCGACGACCGCCGTGCTAAAGTAGCCATCGCCGCAGTGCGGCCCGACTCCGACCAATCCGGGACAACAACATGAACAAGGCGATTGGTGCGCGGCTCAGCGCGATGATGTTTCTCCAGTTCTTCGTCTGGGGCGCGTGGTACGTAACAATTGGCAACTACATGGCCGCGCAGGGCATGGCCGCCCTGACGCACTGGCCGTACGCGGTAAACCCGGACGCCGCCATCGTCGCACAGCTTTTGCTCGGCCTAGTCGCCGACCGCTTCCTCAATCGCTTGGTCGTACGCCTCGCGTGCTGCGTCGTAGGCCGCTTTCGCCGAGTCGCGTTCTTCTTCACGGATGGCGTTGACTTTGCGGTCCCAACATTGGTCGACGGCGGCGCGGCACCATTCGGCGCTTCGTTTGGAGGCGCTGATGGGTTG
>CALKYK010000288.1 GCA_938003715.1 uncultured Gammaproteobacteria bacterium | reverse complement strand
GCTTCGTGTCGGTGCAGTCGAGCCTGGTCATGTACCCGATCCACGCCTACGGCTCGGACGAGCAAAAGGAACGCTGGCTGCCGGCGATGGCCCGCGGCGAAGCCATCGGCTGCTTCGGCCTGACTGAAGCGCACGGCGGCTCCGACCCGGGCAACATGAAGACGCATGCGAAACGCGACGGCGGCGACTGGATACTGAACGGGTCGAAGATGTGGATCACGAACGGCAACCTCGCGGATGCCGCCGTGGTCTGGGCGATGACGGACGAAGGTGTGCGTGGCTTCATCGTGGAGAAGGACATGCCGGGCTTCACGGCGCAGGAAATCGAGAACAAGTTTTCGCTGCGTGCCTCGGTGACCTCGGCGCTGTTTTTCGACAACGTTCGCGTGCCCGAGGCAAACGTCCTGCCGGGCGTCGTCGGACTGAAAGGTCCGCTGAGCTGCCTGACCCAGGCGCGCTACGGCATTACCTGGGGCGTCATCGGCGCCGCACAGGCCTGCCTGGAGGAAGCGCTCGAGTATGCGCAGGAGCGCGTGCTGTTCGACAAGCCGCTGACCCACAACCAGTCGGTTCAGGTCCGGCTCGCAGACATGGCGCGGCGCATCACGACCGCGCAGCTCCTGTCGCTGCGCCTGGGTCGCCTGAAGGACGAAGGCCGCATGACGCCGACCCAGGTGTCGGTCGCCAAGTGGAACAACTGCCGCGCCGCCATCGACATTGCGCGCGATGCGCGTGACCTGCTCGGCGGTAGCGGCATCAGCGCCGAGTACGTGCCGGTCCGGCACATGCTGAATCTCGAAAGCGTCATCACCTACGAAGGAACCGAAACGGTTCACCAGCTCGTCGTCGGCAAGGAACTGACCGGCGTCAATGCGTTCTGACGCCGCGCCGGATTGCAGCGATCCGGCGGCCGGCGCGACCCGGTCCACGATTCCCGACAATCGCGCGGTGTGGCGTATCGCGTGGCCGATGATCCTGTCCAACGTGTCGGTGCCGCTGCTCGGCATGGTCGATACGGGCGTCACCGGGCATCTCGACAACGCAACCTATCTCGGCGCGGTCGCGGTGGGCTCGACGATCTTCGGCTTCCTTTACGCCGGCTTCAATTTCCTGCGCATGGGCACGACCGGTATCGCAGCCCAGCGCTTCGGCGCAAACGACGACGACGGCCTGAAGGTCGCACTCGGCCAGGCGCTGGTTGCGGCATTCACGATCGCCGCGGCGCTGATCGTGCTGCAGTCGCCTCTGCGCGAACTGGCCATGCAGCTGCTGGGCCCCGGCAGCGCGGTCACGCCGCTGGCCGAGGAGTATTTTTCGATCCGGATCTGGAGCGCGCCGGCGACGCTGGCAAACTTCGTACTGATCGGCTGGTTTCTCGGGCTGCAGAACGCGCGCGTTCCACTCTACATCGTGCTGGTCATCAACCTGACCAACATCGCGCTCGATCTCCTGTTCGTCCTCGGCTTCGGCATGACCGTCGACGGCGTCGCCGCGGCGTCGGTGATCGCCGAGTTCGCCGGCCTCGCGGTTGGCACGGCGTTCGTGCTGCGCTACCTGCGCGGACATCCGGGCGCCATACGCTGGTCCGGGTTGACGAAGCTGGCGGAGTACGCCGGATTCTTCGCGGTCAACCTGCACCTTCTGGTGCGCACGATGGCGCTGATGTTCACGTTCGCGTTCGTCACCGCTGCCGGTGCGCGCCAGGGCGCCGTCGTCCTCGCGGCGAACGCGGTACTGCTGAACCTCCTGAACCTGCTGTCGTTCGCGCTGGACGGCCTCGCGCACGCCGCGGAAGCGCTGGTCGGCAAGGCGGTGGGGGCAAATGACCGGCGCGCGTTCCGCCGCTCGGTGACCCTGACCCTGCGCTGGTCGTTCTACGTATCCGTCGGCTTCGTGCTGTTGTTCTTTTTATTCGGCCCGATGTTCGTACGGCTGCTGACGGATCTGCCGGCCGTCATCGACGCAAGCCTCGAATACCTGCCCTGGATGATCGCGATGCCGGTGATCGCCGTGTGGTGCTACCTGTACGACGGCGTGTTCGTCGGCGCGACGCGCGCCCGCGCCATGCGCGACATCATGCTGGTGTCGACGTTCCTCGTGTTCGTCCCGGCGTGGCTGGCATTCCGCTTTCTCGGCAACCACGGGCTGTGGTTCGCGCTGACGCTGTTCATGCTGAGTCGCGGCGTCGGTATGCACGCCTATTACCGGCGGCGGATGCACGACGCCGTGCCGGGTTAAACGGATTCGGACACCGCCACAGGCGTGACGTGCGCGTCGCACTGTTCCTGTACCGACGATCGCGCCCAGGCATACGCGGCGATGCCGGTGACCACGTTCGCCACGGCGTAGGCGCCGAAGATGCCGGCGACGCCGAAGAAGTGATCGCCCGCCCAGGCGAGCGGCAGGTACAGCACCACCATGCGTGTGACGCTGATGTGCACGGCCGGCATCGGTTTGCCCATGCCGTTGAACGATGCGTTCATCACCATGACCATGCCGTATGTGCCGTAGCTGATCGGCACGATCAGCAGGAACTGGCGGGCGACGCCGGTCACTTCGGCGCTGTCGCTGAATAGCCCCGGCAGCCAGCCGGACAGGAGCGCGAGCCCGCCGGCAATGACGAGGCCGGTTCCGAGGCAGAACACCGTGCACAGCCATAGCGCGCGGTAGATGCGGTCCGACTTGTTCGCCGAAATATTCTGCCCGACGAACGGG
Organism: uncultured Gammaproteobacteria bacterium; assembly: GCA_938003715.1. Taxonomy (GTDB): domain Bacteria; phylum Pseudomonadota; class Gammaproteobacteria; order Steroidobacterales; family Woeseiaceae; genus SZUA-117. The sequence continues at coordinate 13,614 of CALKYK010000288.1, read as the reverse complement.
CCGATGATGGCCGACAGCGCGTAGAACAGCACCAGCGTCAGCGATTCGACGCGACTCGCGACGCCGAAGCCGGCGACCGCGTCCGGGCCGTACCGCGCGAGCATGGCGGTAATTACGCCGGTCGCGATCGGGATGATCGCGTTCGTTCCTGCGGCCGGAATGCCGACGTGCAGTATGTCCCGCCACGACGACACGAGTTCGCCGCGCTCGGGTGCATTGAACGAGAGCAGGTCCAGGCGACTGCGCATCAGGTACACGGTGCCGAAGAAGATCGCGCCGCGCGACAGCAGTGCGGCCATCGCCGCACCGTTGAGCTTCATCTCCGGGAACGGTCCGAGACCGAAAATCAGCAGCGGATCGAGCGCGATGTTGAGGACCGACGCAATCACCATCAGCATGCTCGGCAACGTCGTCTCACCGGTGGCGCGCATGCAGCTCATGCCGACCATGCCGACGACGACGAACGGCACCCCGCCATAGAAGATGTACATGTAGCCGGCGATCAGCGGGATCATGTCCTCCGGTGCGCCGAGCAGGCGAAACAGGGGCGCAATCGTCAGGACGCCGAGCAGGCTGAAACACGCCGTTATGCCGAACGCGAGCAGCAGGCTGTCGCTTGCGAGCCGGCGCGCGCGGCGATGGTTCTCGGCGCCGATGGCGCGGGCAACCACTGACGAGGTGCCGGCACCCAGCCCGATCGCGACGCTGGTCACCACCATGATTACCGGGAACGCGAACGACAGCGCGGCGAGCTCGCGGTCACCGACCTGGCCGATGAACCAGGCGTCGATGAAGGTCGTCAGCATCATCGTGAAGATGCCGAACAGGACCGGCACTGTCATCGCGGCCAGATGCCGACTGACCGACCCGCGAGTCAGGCGTGCTCGAGGTTCTTGCATGAATCGTCCAAACGGGGATTGCGCCCGCTTCGCCGATGCGGCGGCGGCACGCCGGACAACTATGACCCAGGCGTCCCCGGCGTGCAAACCGCTTGCCGAGACGCGTTACCATTGCGAGAACACGTCCAGGGAGCCGTCATGAAGGTCAAGTACGAAGTCACGATCGACGCGCCTCGGGAAGCCGTCTGGGCCGCTTTCGACAACGTGGACAACATGACGCGCTGGCAGACCGGGCTGAAGTCATTCACGCCGGTATCGGGCACGCCCGGGCAGGTCGGCGCCGTGTCCGAACTCGTGTACGAGGAAAACGGCCGCGAGATCGTGATGCAGGAGACGCTGTCGGAGCGGCGCGAGCCTGACCTGCTCGCGGGGATGTACGACGCAGGATTCGGCTCGACGATCATCGTCAATCACTTCGATGCGCTCGACGAGAACACGACGCGCTGGACGAGCTGGTGCAACTATCGATTTCGCGGGCTGATGCGATTTCTTTCATTGTTCATGGCGGGTGCGATCAAAAAGCGCGTCGATGGCGACATGCAGCGTTTCAAGCTGATGGTCGAGTCCGACCTGGCGGACAAGGCATGAGCTGGAAGAAACTCGGTTCGAAACTGATCTACGAGAATCCGTGGTTCGCCGTCTACGAGGACCACGTCATCAATCCTGGCGGCGGCGAGAACCAGTACGGCGTCGTCCGCTTCAAGAACAAGGCTGTCGCGATCGTGCCCATCGACGCCGACGGCAATACCTGGCTGGTCGGCCAGCACCGCTATACGCTCGACGAGTATTCGTGGGAGCTGCCGATGGGCGGCTCCGACGGCAGCGAGACGCCGCTCGAGACGGCGAAGCGCGAGCTGAAGGAAGAAACCGGGTTGACGGCGAGCCGCTGGCGCCAGGTCATGCGCCTGCACACCAGCAACTCCGTCACCGACGAGGAGGGCTTCGTCTTCGTCGCCGAAGGTATCGAAACCGGCGAGCCGGACTTCGACGAGATGGAGGACCTAAAAATCCGCAGGCTGCCGCTCGCGGATGCCGCGGAAATGGTGCGCCGGGGCGAGATTACCGACGCGATCAGCGCGGCCGCGCTGCTTCTGCTCGCGGACTGAGCGAACTCAAAAGATCTTCCTTGCCGTGACGACGTAGCGCATCGGCCCGCCGGCCTCGAGCGTGTCGAACGGATAGCAGGTCACGAGCGTCAGCATCGCGTCGTCGGTATCGAGCACGATGCTGCCGCGGCGCGAGTCGACGACGTCGATGTCGGTCACCTGGTACAGGTGCTGACGGCCGTCGGGAATCTCGACCTGTATCGACTCACCCACCTGCATGTATTTCAGGAACTGGAAGTGCGTGTCGCGATGGCCGGCAATCACGCTGTTGCCGGCTTCGCCCGGCAGCGCGCTGACGTCAAGGTGGCCGGGACCGAACGCGAGCGTTCGCCCGGACCCGCCGGCAAGCACGACCAGCTCCACGTCCCCCCCTTTTGCTTTGAGGCGTGCGACCGGCCAGGTGTCCGCCCACGGCCAGGGTGCCGGCCGCGAAATGCCCTTGCCCGCCTTGTGCCAGGCCCGCTGCAGGAGCTCCTGCGCCGCCCACGCCTTGGCGGGGATGTAGGCGCCCTCGCCGAACTGCCAAAAGCCTAAGCAAAGTACCGAAGACACGATCGCGGTCCGGACGAATCGGTTACGCCGGTTCGGCTTCTGCATGGCGGGCCCTCCTCCGGGCCACCGCGATCGCGGCCAGACCGGCCGCGATCAGCAGCAACCCGATGAGACGCTGCAACGGCGCCGGCGTCGCCGTCGCGGGAAAGCCGAATATCGCGCGGTGGCTCTGGCCGTACGGCAGCAGGTTCGGCACCTGTTCCTTCGACAGGTGCGTGCCGGCCGGCCGCACCGGTGTCTTGTCGACGGCGACCAGGCTCGTGTACTTGCTGACGAGGTGGTGTGCGAGCGCGGTGTCGATGATTGCTTTTCGCGTCGCATCGGCGTCCGCACCGCGGCGCGCATCATCCTGCAGCGCTTCGATTCTCGCGCGCGCCCAGAGCGCGCCGATGCCGGGCGCGTTTTCACCTGCGGCAATACGCAGCTCGCTGCTCCAGGTACCCGCTGCGGAATCGCCGCGAACCCGCACGACGTCGCCCGGGCGTGCCGGCTGCGACAGGCGCGCCCTCACGAACACCGGTTCTCCTGCGTACAGGTCCGGCACCTTCGCCGGGTAAGGCTCGACGCCGCCTGCACCGGGCCAGTCGACATCGATGTCGGTGACCTGCGGCGCTTCCAGCTTGTGAAACAGGCGGCCCATTTTCTCGTTTACTTCGTGCAGCGCGCTGATCGTCGTGAACGTGCCGCGCCCGGCTTCCGCGGCCTTGCGCATGAACCAGCCGTTCGGCGCCGAACCGATACCGACAGTAAACAGGCGCGCGCTGCCGAGATTCGCCTCGATCAGGCGTGCGAGATCGTCCTCGTTGCCGACACTGCCGTCGGTGATGAAAATTACCTGCCGCAGGTGCGATTCGTAGGCCGGTGTTTTCAGCGCGCGTTCGAGCGCCGGTCGCATCACGGTGCCCCCGTTCGCCTTCAGCGATGCGACGTAGGACTTCGCGACCGACACGTTTCGCGGCGACGCAGCCGCACTCGACGGGAACAGCGTACTGGTCACGGAATTGAACTGGATCACGTTGAAATGGTCCGTCGGGCGCAGGCCGTCCAGCGCCAGTGTCAGGGCCCGTTTCGCCTGCTCCAGAGAGGTGCCGTGCATCGAACCGGACGTATCGATGACGAACACCAGCTCGCGCGGCATCACTGCCGCGGCGTCCGCGCCGACGTCCGGCGGCAGCACCATCAGCAGCACGTGCGGCTCGCCGCCGACCGTTTCGACGAAGACGCTGGCCTTCGGTGCGCTGCCGGTCGCGGGCTTCCAGGTGAGTTCCAGGTCGTGATCCATCGGCACGTCACGCTCGGAAAGCGAGATGCGGTAGCGGTTGGCATCGTTCGTTACATCGACCGGGTGATAGCGGCTGGCGACGTAGCGCAGCGGAACGCCGGCGTCCAGGTTGGCGACGAACGTAACGCGATGGTCGCCGGACCGGGTCACGACCGGCGGCGTGATCAGCGACGCGTCGTGGACTTCGCTCGTATCCGCGGACCAGCCCGAACCCTTGCGTCCCGGCAGCGGCGTTCCCGGAATGAAACGCGGTGTCAGCGTAAGCGGGAAGCGCAGGCTGAAATTGCCGCCGTCGTACTTCAGCGTCTCGAGATACGCGATCTCGATCGTGACGCTTTCGCCCGGGGCGATATTCGCGACCGAGGTCGTGATCATATTTGCGCGCTGCTGTTCGACCAGGCTCGCCTTCTTGCCGGCCTCTTTGGCCTCCGTGTATGCCTTTTTCGCCGCCTCCTTTTCGCGAATCTCACCTTCGATGATGCGCTCGCCGATCTCCATGCGCAGCCGGTCGACCGCCGCACTGTCCGGCAACGGAAACACGTACACGCCCTCGACCCACTCGCTGCCGTCGTTGCGGAACACCTGGCGCACGCGAACCCTGGCGGCGAGTCCGCTGACATCCGCCTCGATGTCCGTGTTCATCCGCGTCGCGATCACGTAGCCTGACTTCATGCGCAGCAGCAGGCTGCCGCTTTGCACCTGCTCGGGCCGCACGTCTTCTTCCGCTGCCGCCGACGGCGTTGCGACCGGCAGGCAGAACAGCACGCACAGGAGCAGCGGCCACTGCCGCAGCCGGGCCCTGCGCCACGCGTCCCTGATTCGGTCTCCGCACGTATCCGCCGCGGGCGGATGCCAGTCCCGCGACACGCCGCCCGGTACGCGGTCCCTTTGCCGATTCGCCTCTCGCTGCTGCATGACCCTCCCTCGCTTGCTTCTCATGCCGGGTTCCGAGGATGCGCGGGCGCGCTGCGTCTCGCGGGGCTGTGTCGTGGCATTCGACCGGCGGAATGTGGCAAATTGTGGTCCCCTTTCCGGCCAGCCCGCAGATGTCGAAACGCATTGCCATCGTCGAGGACGAACGCGCGATACGCGAGAACTACGCCGCCGCCTTCCGGCGCGAGGGTTACGCGGTGGATCTCTATGAAGCACGAAAGCCGGCAATGGACGCGTTCGAAGCGCGGTTGCCGGACCTCGTCGTCATTGACATCAACCTCAAAGACGAGGTCGAGGGCGGCTTCACGCTGTGCCGCGACCTGCGCAGCCGCTCGAGTGACCTGCCGATCATCTTCCTGACCGCCCGCGACAGTGAATTCGACGCGGTGTCGGGCCTGCGCCTCGGCGCCGACGATTACCTGACGAAAGACATCAGCCTGCCGCACCTGATGGCCCGGGTCGCGGCGCTGTTTCGCCGGCTCGAGGCGATGCGCCAGCCGCACGGCGACGAGAACCGGCTGCGCCGCGGCGAGCTGGAAATCGACGTGGACCGCATGACGGTGCGCTGGAAGGAACAGCCGGTCGGACTGACCCTGACGGAGTTCTGGATGGTGCACGCGCTGGCCCGCTACCCGGGGCACGTGAAGAACCGGCAGCAGCTGATGGATGCCGCACAGGCGGTCCTCGACGACAACACGATCACGTCGCACGTGAAGCGCATACGGCGCAAGTTCCTCGGGATCGACCCAGACTTTGCGGCAATCGAGACCGTTTACGGCATGGGCTACCGCTGGCTCGCCGACGCCTGAAGCAGAGCGGTGAACCTTCGTCGTCAGCTTACGCTCGTCAGCCTGCTGACATTGATCCTGCCGTGGGCCGGCTGCCAGTTCATCCGCGAAACCGAATCGGCGCTGCGCGAAGGACAACAGCAGATGCTGGCCGGCACGGCGCAGGCTATTGCCGATTCGCTGTCGCAGTATCCGTACGAATTCCTCACGGGGCGGGCACAGGGCGCGGCCGACCAGCTCTACGGACACCCGCTTGCGAGCGAGCCGCTTATCGACGGCTATCGCGACGACTGGACCATCGACGAGCGCTCCCTGGTTGCACTACGCGGCGTCGACGGTAACAACCGCTACATGCTCGGCATGCGCGGCCAGCAACTCTACCTGTATGCGGAGGTACGCGACGACTCGGTCGTGTATGCATCGACGTCGCCCGGTGCCGGGCGATTCACGTCGGACCATGTCGAACTCGTCAGCGTCGCGGATGATGGTGAGCGCACGGTTTTCCGTTTCGGAGCGGAGGCGCCGGGCGAATTCATCCCGCTGCGGATCACCGCCGGCAGCGAATTCAACGAGACGCGCATTAGCGCGTTCTGGCGCGACACGCCGGGCGGCTACCAGCTCGAGGCGCGGATACCGGTGACCCTGCTCGGCCCGCGGCTGGGCATCGCGATCGTCAACACGCCCTACGCGCTGCGGCAGGGTATTCGCACGGCAAGCTTCGACGGTCCCGCCCCGGGTCGCTTCGTCACGATTTCGCCGGTGCTGCAAAGCGTCGCCTCGGGCTATGCGCAGTCGCAGCCCGATCTGCGCCTGGTCATCACCGACAAGGCCGGCTGGCGGCTGGCCGTTGCGGGTACGGTCCAGTCCGGTCGCACGACGGCGCGCACGCCGGGCGCCGGCAGCGGCTGGCTTCGGCTGGTGTACAACGTATTGCTCGAGCCGGGCGCCGAAGCGCTGCTCGCCGAGCCGGAGCCCGACGGCCGCGAGCAGCAGGTCTATGTGCGCACGGCGCTCGACGGCACGCCGGAGACGCAGTGGTTTCGCAGCGCGGACACCGGCCGCGCCGTGGTCGCCGTGTCGCAGCCGATCTGGTCCGGCAACGTGCAGACCGGCGCGCTGATCCTGCAGCAGGGCACCGATGCGATCCTGAGCCTGACCAATCGCGCACTGACGCGGCTGATCATATTGACTTTGATTGCAACGATTGGCGTCGCGGTCGTGCTGCTCGGCTATGCGAGCTGGTTGTCGCTGCGCATCCGTCGCCTGAGCGCGGCCGCGGAACATGCGCTGGACGACAAGCAGGTGCACGCGGCGCTGCCGAGTGCGCTCGCAGGCGACGAGGTCGGCGACCTGTCGCGCAGTTTCTCCAGTGTGCTGCGCCAGCTCGGCGCCTACAACGAGTACCTGCGGACGCTGGCGAGCAAGCTGTCGCACGAACTGCGTACGCCCCTCACCATCGTTCGCTCGTCACTCGAGAACCTCGAGCACGAAGCGCTGTCACGCGATGCGCTCGACTACACGGCACGCGCCCGGGAAGGTGCGGATCGACTGCAGAAAATCCTCAACGCGATGAGCGAGGCCAGCCGCGTCGAGGAGATGATCGAGAACGCGGAGCCGGAGACGTTCGACCTTAAAGGCGTGCTGCGCTCGACGGTCGATGCCTACGCGGACGCCTGGCCGGAACGGCGCTTCGAATTCACCGCCGTTGCCGACGCCGCGCTGGTGCGCGGCGCCCCGGAGCTGATCATCCAGATGCTGGACAAGCTCGTGGACAACGCCGTCGACTTCACGCAGCGCGGCGAACGCATAGGCATCGCGCTCGAGGCGGCAGAGGACGGCGTCGACATCGTCGTGACGAACCCCGGCCCGCCGCTGCCCGAGGACATGCGCGCGAGGCTTTTCGATTCGATGGTCTCGCTGCGCCCGGGCGATGACGGCAAGCACCTGGGCCTCGGGCTGTACATTGCCCGTTTGATCGCGGAGGGACATGATGGAAACATCAGCGCAGAGAACAGCGACGATGGCGTTCGCTTCCGCGTGCGCCTGCCCGCGGCGGAAGACGCACCCCGGACAACAGGAAACCGTGCATAGATAAGGAACAGGCGAGATGGCAAACGAGGGATATCACGAACCGGTCGAGGAACTGTCCGACGAGACGCGCGACATGCATCGCGCAATCATTTCACTGATGGAGGAGCTCGAGGCAGTCGACTGGTACAACCAGCGCGTCGATGCGTGCAAGGACAAGGAGCTGAAAGCGATTCTCGAACACAACCGCGACGAGGAAAAGGAACATGCCGCGATGGTGCTCGAGTGGATTCGCCGCCGCGATCCGGTCCTGTCGAAGGAGATGAAGGAAATCGTCTTTACCGACAAGGAGATCGTGCACCACCACTGACGGCGCTCAGCCGACCTCGAGGTAGTTGCAGATACCGCGTGCCGCCTCGCGACCTTCGAAGACCGCGGTCACGACGAGATCCGAGCCGCGCACCATGTCGCCGCCGGCAAATACTTTCGGATTCGTCGTCTGAAACGGGTACGGTCCCAGCGTATCGACGCGAACGCGCCCGTTCGGCCGAGTGCCGACGCCGCAAGGCTCGAACCATTCGGCCGGGTTTGGCCGGAATCCGAACGCGATGATGATCGCAGCGGGCGGCAGGATGTGTTCGGTGGCGTGCACCGCTTCCGGTCGCCGCCGACCGTCCGGGCCCGGCGGCCCCAGCTCGGTTTTGACCAGGCGCACGCCGGTGACGTGGTCGCGGCCCAGGATCTCGACCGGCTGCTCGTTGAACAGGAACGTCACGCCCTCTTCGATGCTGTTCGCCACTTCCCGCCGCGAGCCCGGCATATTGTCGCGGTCGCGGCGATAGGCGCAGATGACGCTCGCCGCACCCTGGCGAATCGCGGTGCGGTTGCAGTCCATGCCGGTGTCGCCGCCGCCGAGCACGACGACCTGCTTGCCGTGCAGGTTGACGAAGCCGTCATCGCCGCCGGGCAGCCCCATCTCCCGGCGTATGCTCGACACCAGGTACGGCAGCGCATCGTAGACGCCGGGCAGGTTTTCGCCGCGGAAATGGCCGCGCACCGACTGGTAGGTGCCCATCCCGAGGAATACCGCGTCGAAGTCCTCGAGCAGTTTCTGCATTGCGATGTCCTCTCCGACGCGCGTGTTCAGCACGAACTCGATGCCCATGCCCTCCATGATCTCGCGGCGCGTCCGGACCACGTCCTTGTCGAGCTTGAACGGGGGAATGCCGAAGGTCAGCAGGCCGCCGATCTCGGGATAGGCGTCGTAGACGACCGGGCCGACGCCGTTGCGCGCCAGTACGTCGGCGGCGGCGAGCCCGGCGGGGCCTGCACCGACGATCGCGACGCGCCTGCCGCTGTCGACCACGCCGGAGAGGTCCGGGCGCCAGCCCTGGCGAAACGCCTCGTCGGTGATGTAGCGCTCGACGTTGCCGATGTTGACGGCGCCGATGCCGTCGTTGAGCGTGCATGCGCCTTCGCACAGCCGGTCCTGCGGGCACACCCGGCCGCAGATCTCGGGCAGCGAATTCGTCTGGTGCGACAGTTCGGCGGCCTGGAACAGCTTGCCTTCCTCGACCAGCTTCAGCCAGTCGGGAATGTAGTTGTGAACGGGGCATTTCCACTCGCAGTACGGGTTGCCGCAGGCTATGCAACGGCCGGCCTGGCTCGCCGCAGATGCGGCATCGTAGCTGCCGTAGATTTCGCCGAAGTGTTTGATCCGCACCTCCGCCGGCTGTTTGTCCGGATCGCGGCGCGGCACTTCGAGGAACTGCAGGGGATGCTTCGGCATGACGTCAGGCCGCCCGCCGCAGCGATTCGATCAGCGTGCCGAGCTCTGCCGCTTTCGGCTTCACGACCCAGAATTTCGGCAGGTAGGTGCGGAAGTCCTCGAGGATGTCGCTGCCCCAATCGCTGCCCGTCAGCTCCACGTGACGGGCGATCAGCGACCGCAAATGATGCAGGTGCGCCTCCATGCTCTCCGGCGTGATGCGATGGATGTCGATGAGCTCGTGGTTATAGAGGTCGACGAAGTCGCGCTCGAGATCGAGCACATAGGCGAACCCGCCGGTAAGCCCGGCGCCGAAATTGACGCCGGTGCGCCCGAGCACGGCGACGACGCCACCGGTCATGTACTCGCAGCAGTGATCGCCGGCACCCTCGACGACGGCGATGGCGCCGGAATTGCGCACGGCAAAGCGCTCGCCGGCCTGGCCTGCTGCATACAGCTCGCCGCCCGTCGCGCCGTACAGGCAGGTATTGCCGACGATGACGGTGTCGCGGGCGCGGTAGCGCGCCGTTGCCGGCGGGTACACGACGATGCGTCCGCCGGTCATACCCTTGCCGACGTAGTCGTTGGCGTCGCCGGTCAGGTGCAGGTTGAGCCCGCCGACATTCCACGCCCCGAAGCTCTGGCCGGCTGTGCCGCGAAGGCGAAGCTCGATCGGCGCATCGGCCATGCCGTGATTACCGTAGCGCCGTGCAATCTCTCCGGAAAGCATGGCGCCGATCGTGCGATCGTAGTTGCGGATGCCGAATTCGAACGTACCGCCGCTTTTCGCCTCAACGGCCGGCATCGTCGCCTGCATGATCCCGGTTGCCAGCTTCGCCTTGTCGAATGGCTCGTTGCTCGGCGTCGTGCAGAACTGCGGCACGTTGGACGCGAGCCCGGCATCGGAGATGATCGGCCGCAGGTCGAGGCGGCGCTGGCGGCGGGTTTCGCCCGGCTCCAGCTCGACGAGCTGCACCTGGCCGATGATGTCCTCGAGCCGGCGCGCACCGAGCGCGGCGAGTTGCCGTCGCACTTCCTCGGCGACGAAACGGAAAAAGTTGACGACCATCTCCGGCAGGCCGACGAAGTACTCGCTGCGCAGCACGTTGTTCTGTGTCGCGACCCCGGTCGCGCAGTTGTTGAGATGACAGACGCGCAGGTATTTACAGCCGAGCGCGACCATCGGTGCCGTACCGAAGCCGAAACTCTCGGCGCCGAGCACCGCGCCCTTGATGACGTCCAGCCCGGTCTTCAGGCCGCCGTCCGTCTGCAGGCGGACCTTGTGCCTAAGGCCGTTCGCACGCAGCACCTGGTGCGCCTCCGACAGCCCGAGCTCCCACGGGCTGCCGGCGTACTTGACCGAGCTCAGCGGGCTGGCGCCGGTGCCCCCGTCGTAGCCGGAAATCGTGATCAGGTCGGCATACGCCTTGACCACGCCGGCCGCGATCGTGCCGACGCCGGGTTCTGCCACGAGCTTCACCGACACCAGCGCCTGCGGGTTGACCTGCTTCAGGTCGAAGATCAGCTGCGCGAGATCCTCGATCGAGTAAATGTCGTGATGCGGCGGCGGCGAGATCAGCCCGACGCCGGGGCGCGCGTAGCGCAGCCGCGCAATCATGTCGTTGACCTTGTGACCGGGCAGCTGCCCGCCTTCGCCCGGCTTCGCGCCCTGCGCGATCTTGATCTGGATGACCTCGGCATTGACGAGGTACTCGGCGGTGACGCCGAAACGGCCGGACGCGACCTGCTTGATGCGTGAACTGCGCTCCGTGCGGTGCCGCGCCGGGTCTTCACCGCCTTCGCCGGAATTGGAGCGCGCGCCAATGCGGTTCATCGCGATGGCGAGCGCTTCGTGCGCCTCGGGCGACAACGCGCCGAGCGACATGCCGGCCGAGTCGAAGCGCGGCAGGATGTCCTCGACCGGTTCGACCTCGTCGAGCGGCACGGGTGGCCCCATCGGCCGGACGTGCATGAGATCGCGCAGCGTGGCGACCGGCCGGTCGTTGACCAGCCGGGCATATTCCTCGTAGCGCCCGTAGTCGCCGGAGCGCACCGCGGCCTGCAGGGTCGCGACGACGTCCGGATTGAAGCAGTGATATTCGCCGCCGTGCATGTATTTCAGCAGCCCGCCCTGGTTCAGCGGCTCGCGGGGGTTCCATGCAGACTTTGCGAGACTCGCCTGGTCGTCGTGGATGTCGTCGAACATCGCGCCCTGGATGCGGCTCGCGGTGCCGGTGAAACAGCGCGACACCACTTCGTCGTGCAGGCCGACGATCTCGAACAGCTGCGCGCCTCGGTAACTCGAGATGGAGGAAATCCCCATTTTCGACATGATCTTGAACAGGCCCTTGCGTATGCCGCGCCGGTAGCTGCGGCCGAGCTGCTGCTGGCGGTCGACGCGGCCGCGCTGCGCGAGGTCGTGCAGGCTCTGGTAGACGAGATACGGGTAGACCGCCGTGGCGCCGTAGCCGATCAGGCACGCGAAGTGATGCGGATCGCGCGCGACGCCGGTCTCGACGATGATGTTGACCGCGCAGCGCTTGCCGGCGGCAACGAGATGCTGGTGCACGGCACCGGTCGCGAGCAGCGCGTGTACCGGCAGCAGCTCCTTCTCCAGGTAGCGGTCGGAAAGCATCAGGATCAGCTTGCCGTTTTCGACCGCGGTATCCGCCTGCGCGCAAATGCGGTCCAGTGCTTCAGGCAGCGACAGGTCCTTCGGCACATTCAGGTCGATGAACTCGTGATCGTCGCCGAACATGTCGGGGCCGAGTAGCTGTCGCAGCTTGCGCTGCGACAGCACCGGCGAGTTCATGATGACGTGGTGTGCGTGTTCAGGACCGATGTCGGTGAGACTGGTCTCGCGGCCGATGTTCGTCTGCAGCGACATCACGATGCGTTCCCGCAATGAATCGATCGGCGGATTCGTCACCTGTGCGAACTGCTGGCGGAAGTAGTCGAACAGGCAGCGATTCTTTCTCGACAGCACAGGCATCGGCGTGTCGTCGCCCATCGAACCGACCGCTTCGAGTTCCGCCTTCGCCAGCACGCTGACGACTTCGTTAAGCTCCTCGCGGGACACGTTGAACATCTTCTGGTAGATCTTCAGCGTTTCCTCGTCGAACGGCTCGGCCGCCATGTGCCGGTCGACGAGCTCGGAGTCCAGGTAGCGCACCCCCTGCTTGAGCCAGGTCTTGTACGGATGGCGGCCGGCGAGTTCGGCGTGGATGTCGTCGTTGGACAGCAGCCGGCCGCGACGCAGGTCGACGGCCAGCATCTCGCCCGGACCGAGGCGGCCTTTCTCGATGACATCGTCTTCGGCGTAGTCGCACACGCCGGCCTCGGAGGCGATCGTCAGCTGCCGGTTCGCGGTCAGCACATATCGCGCGGGGCGCAGGCCGTTCCGATCGAGGCAGCACGCCGCGAAGCGCCCGTCGGTCAGCACGATGCCGGCCGGTCCGTCCCAGGGTTCGACCTGGCAGTCGTAGAACTCGTAGAACGCGCGGACGTCGGGGTCCAGCGTGTCCATCGCCTGCCAGGCCGGCGGAATCAGGATGCGCATCGCCTGCAGCACGTCTATCCCCGCACCGCGCATGACCTCGAGCATGTTGTCGAGGCTTTGCGAGTCCGAGCCGGTCAGCGACACGACGGGGTCGAGATCTGTGATGTCGGGCAACTTGTCGGAGCGAAAATTCTCGACGCGCGCGACCGCCCAGTTGCGGTTGCCGCGAATGGTGTTGATCTCGCCGTTGTGGGCGAGAAACCGGAACGGCTGTGCAAGCCGCCACTCCGGCAGCGTGTTGGTCGAAAAGCGCTGGTGAAACACGCATACCGAACTCGCGATCCGCGGATCACGCAGGTCCGGGTAGAACTCGGGCAACATGTCCGGCATGACCATGCCCTTGTAGCTGATCGTCGCGGCGGAAAGGCTCGCGACATACGCGGTTGCATCGATCGGCGTGAAACGTTTTTCGGCGCGGCGGCGGGCCAGGAACAGCTGCCGGTTGAACGTGCCGTGCGGCATGCCGGCCGGCGCGTTGACGAATACCTGCTCGATACGCGGCAGCGTTTCGAGCGCGAGTGCACCGCACACCTCGGGTCGCACCGGGACCTCCCGCCAGCCGGCGACGGACAGGCCGAAGCTTTCTATCGCCGCGTCTATTTCGCCGCGCACGGCCGCGGCGCGCTGCTCGTCGGTCGAAAGGAACACCGTGCCCGCTGCGCAATGCTCCGATAGTTCGAATCCCAGGTCGGGACCTGC
>CALKYK010000287.1 GCA_938003715.1 uncultured Gammaproteobacteria bacterium | reverse complement strand
GTCGTTCGGCTACATTGCAGCCGAGGCTGACGTCGCCTCGCGCGACTAGCGGGAAGCCGACGTGCCGGCGCGCATAGGGGTCTCGCTGCTGTGCCTGCTGACCACGCTGCTCGCTGCGTGCGGCGGGCCCGCGACGGAGCCCGGCGAGACCGTCGATACGCGCGAAGACCGGCCGAATATTCTGTTCGTGCTGGTCGACGACCTGCGCTGGGACGAGATCGGTGCCGCCGGCCACGCCTACGTGCGCACGCCGCACATCGATCGCATCGCGCGCGAGGGTGCGATGTTCACACAGGCATTCACGACCACGCCGCTCTGTTCGCCGGCGCGCGCGAGCCTGCTCACCGGCCTGTACCCGTCCGCGCACGGCATCCTCGACAACCTGGCGCGGAACGAGCAGAGCCACCGGCTGGAAACATTCCCCAAACAGCTGGCCGCCGACGGCTACGACACCGCCTTCGTCGGCAAATGGCACATGGGGAACGACGACAGTCCGCGCCCGGGCTTTAACCGCTGGGTCAGCATGCGCGGCCAGGGCGAGGCGATCGACCCCGTGCTGAACGTCGACGGCGAGCGCATCCCGTACGAGGGCTACGTGACGGACCTGCTTACGGAGCACGCGCTCGATTTCGTGAATCAGGAGAGGGACGCCCCGTTTCTCCTGTATATCGCGCACAAGGCGCTGCATCCGAACATCACGCAGCTCGATGACGGCAGCAGCGCACCGTCACCGAGCGGCATACCGGGCTTCATTGCTGCGGAAAGGCACGAGGGCATGTACGCCGGCGAGTTCGTGTGGCGGCGGCCGAATTCGGGCGTCGCGCCGACCGACAAGCCGGCCCTGATGCGTCGCATCGGCGACCTTCCGCCGCTCGGCCCGGACACGGTGACGAGCGACGAGACGATACACCAGCGCCAGGCAATGCTGATGGCGGTCGACGAAAGCATCGGCCGCCTGCTGACCGCGATTGACGCGGCGGGAAGACTCGACCAGACGATCGTTGTGTTCACCTCCGATCACGGCTACTGGTACGGCGAACACGGGCTGTCGGCGGAGCGCAGGCTCGCCTACGAGGAGGCGCTGCGCATCCCGCTGCTGATCCGCTATCCGGCGCGAATCAGCCCCGGGTTCAGGCCATCGCAGATGGCGCTGTCGATCGACCTTGCCCCGACGCTGCTCGAACTTGCCGGAGCACGACCGCCGGCGGGCCTGCACGGGCGTTCGCTGGTGCCGGTGTTCGACGGCACGGCCACGGACTGGCGGCAGTCTTTCCACGTCGAATACAACAGCGACACCGTCTTCGAGCGGATCGATCGCATGGGCTATCGCGCGGTGCGCACGGACCGCTACAAGTACATCCGCTATCTCGACCTAGAGGGCATGGACGAACTCTACGACCTGGCGGCCGACCCCTACGAGCTCAGAAACGTCATCGGCGAACCGCAGTTCGTGAACGTGCGTACCGACATGCAGGCCGAACTGGAGCGGCTGCTGAACGCTACTCGCTGAGTTCCGCTTCACCTTCCTCGCGCACGGTGCCCGACGCCGTCGAGGCTCGCAGGTAGCGGCTCGCGATGACGTCGCCGACTTCCCGGTAGACGATGAACAATCCGCTTGCAACGATGATCAGCGCGCCGGCGATGACGTAGCCGTCGGGCACTTCGTCCCAGATCAGGTAGCCGGCGACCGCGGCGCCGATCAGCGCGGTGTACTCCAGCGGCGCGAGGAGCGCGGGCGGAGCCCGGCGGTAGCCGCCGACGATGCCGACCCAGGCGCATGCCGAACACAGCCCGGCGAGCACGAACAGCCACCAGTCGACGGCCGCCGGCGCGGCATAGCGGCCCGGCAGCAAAATCGACGACGCGAGGAACGGCCCGGTGACGACGTACACCGCGAGCGACACGCTCGATTCGGTGGCGCCGAGATAGCGGGCGGTGATGGCCAGGCCGGCGTAGCACGCCGCTGCGACCAGTACCCCGATTGCGCCGAGCGTGAACATGCCCGATCCGGGCCGCAGCACGACCAGCACGCCGACGAATCCTGCGATGACCGCGAGCCAGCGCCGCCACCCGACGTGCTCGCCGAGGAACGGCGCGGACAGGGCGGTCACCATCAGCGGCGCCGTGAACGCGATCGTCAGCGCGTCGACGAGGGGCATCACGGAAAGCCCGTAAAAAAAGCCGAACATCGCCCCGGTCGCCAGCAACGTTCTGAGCAGGTGCCACTGCCAGCGCGCCGTGCGCAGGCTGCCGAGGCCGCCGTACCAGCGCAGGACCGCGAGGAAGAACGCGAGACCGAACAGGCTGCGCAAGAACACGAACTGCACCAGCGAATAATCCGCGAGCAGCCATTTGGCGCAGAGGTCGAGGCACAGCCCGGCACTGATGCCGAACATCAGGAACAGGATGGCCGTACCAATCCTGTCGTTGGCAGTGACCTGCTGCATGCGCTGCGCCGCGTACCCGGAGACCGATCGATCGTCCGCCCGCGAACCCGTTCAGCCTTCGTTCAGGAATCTCCGCCGCGAGTTCAGCTTCGATTCATCGTCGATCGACTTAAATGCAGGCAAGACTCGCTGATTGTGCGCCAGAGGAAAATGAGATGTCTATTCGGAACAGAACACGCAATACGCTGAACGTCGCATGGAGCGCGCTGCTGGCATGCGCGTGGCTCATCCTGTCGCCGGCCGCACAGGCTGCGGAGGCAGGCGACGAAAAGCGCGTCACGGTAAACCGTCATCATGTGACCGGCGGTCGCGAGAACCTCAAGGTCAGCAGCGAATCGGTGGACGAACAGGACGCGCTGGCCAAAACCGGCGACCGCAGCAAGTCGAAAACGCGCGGCTCCAACGCGAAGCCTGGCACGTCTGGCTCGCAAAGCCCCGGCAACGATTTCTGGTTCTACGACGCCGACGTCATCCTTTTCAACGATGCGGACAACGACGGCTACTACTACGGCATCGACCTGCTGTTCGACGCCGATACGATCTATGCCGCAGCCGACGTCTACGCGGTGCTGTACCTGAGCTTCGAGGGCGGACCGTGGAACGAGTACGCGGCGACCGAGGACTTCACCCTGTTCGGTGCCTCGTCAGACGACGAATACGTGCTCGTCTCGGAACTCATGTCCGGCTACCCGACGGGCAGCTACGACCTGCTGATCGAGCTGTTCGATGCCTACGACGGCACGCTCCTGGCGAGTTTCGGCCCGGTCGATACCTCGGAACTCGGCTTCCTGCCGCTCGAGGACGCGAATCGCGACACGCCGGTGCGCGACGTCATCGTCGTCACCCAGGGCGGTGGCGGTGGCGGTGCGGCCGACGGCTGGACCCTGCTCGCGCTCCTGCTGCTGCTGTTCGCCGGGGCCGCGCGGAAGATCTGGCGGCACCGCAACGATGCCCTGGAGCGCATCGACACGCCGGCGCCGGTCTGGACGCAGGCGGAGCGGTCGCGCAACCGCTACTGAACGAACGATAAGTCGCTTGGGAAAAAACCGGGGCCGCATCGCGGCCCCTTTTTCATGCCTCGACCGCCGTAGCGCGCGGGCCGCGGGCTGTGCGCATGACCCGGCGGCCCCACGCGGACAGCGAATCGAAGTAGGCATACAACGCCGGCACGACGAGCAATGACACGACGGTGGAAAACGCGAGCCCGCCGATGATCGCGCGCGCCATCGGGAAATAGGGCGGACCGTCGCCGCCGATCTGCGTCGTGCTGACGGCGAGCGGGAGCAGGCCGACGATCGTGGTCGCGACCGTCATCAGTATCGGCCGCAGCCGGTCTCGCCCGGCCTGCACGATGGCTTCGTTTCGCGGCATGCCGGAAATGCGCAGGTTGTTGACGTGATCGATCAGGACGATGCCGTTGTTCACGACCACGCCGATAAGGATCATGATGCCGATGGACGCCATGAACGAGAACGTGGTGCCCGTCGCGGCGAAAAACAGGAACACGCCGAACACCGAGAACGCGATCGAACCCAGAATGATCGAGAACGGGAACAGCAGCGACTCGAACAGCGCCGCCATCACAAGGAAGATGCAGGCAATGCCGAGCAGGATGTTCGTCGCCATCATCTGTTGCGTCTCGTCCTGGCGCTCGAAGCCGCGCCCGAACTTCCAGCTGTAGCCCGGCGGCAGTGCGAATCCCTCCATCATCGCCTCGATTTCCGGTTTCACCGTATCGAGCGTCGCATCGTCGACCAGGTTGGCCGACAGGATCACGGCGGTCTGTCGATCCGTGCGGCGGATCGTGTCCGGCGAGCGGCCGACCTCGAAGGATGCGACCGAGCCTAGCGGAACACGCCGGCCGGACGACGTGTACAGCGGCAGATCGGCGAGCTGCTCGAGGCTTTGCCGGTCACTCTCGCGAAACGCGAGGCGCACCTCGACCTCACCCGTTTCGCCCCGGAACTCGCGCAGGTTCTGCCCGCGCATCGCGATGCCGATGGCGTTGGCGATTTCGTCGCTGGTCATGCCCGCCGCCGCGGCGCGCGCGCGATCGACCGAAATACGGATCTCGCGGGCGCCGCGTTCGGCATCCGAACGCACGTCGCTCAGCCCGTCGACGCTCGACAGGATGCGTACCAGGTCGATCGCAATGTCATTCAGGCGCGCCGTGGAATCGCCGGATACCTGCAGGCTGAACCCGTCGCCGCCGCCCTGCTGGTCCCAGTCGACGTTCGGTTTGCCGATGGCGATCTGCGGCAGGTCCGCCTCGATGCGTTCGAGCGCATCCGCCGTCGACAGCGTCGCATCCGCCTCGTCGGTCAGCAGGATCACGGTTTCGGCGTGGTCCTTCGTGTAGTAGCTGTAAACCGAGCGGATGTCGAACGCCTCCTTGTTCTCGAGCAGGTAGGCCTCGACCGTATCGACCGCCGCCTCGACGCGTTCCAGCGGATGCTCCCCTTCGATGTGATAGGGCATGTAAAGGCGGCGGCCAACGTCCTGCGGAAACGCGTCGAACTTGACGAGCTGCAAGGCCAGTGGAGAAACGCCAATGACGCAGATCAGGACGATGCCGCCGAAAGTCTTCCACGGTTTTTCGAGGATCCAGGACAGCGCCGCTACGTAGCGCCGCGTCAGTCGACCCATCATCGAACCCGCCGAGGGCTGCGGAGGCACGCGGACGCGCGCGGCGAGCATAGGCACCAGCGTCTGCGCGATCAGCAGCGACGCAAGCAGCGCGACGATGATCGTGATGCCGACGTGGGTCATGAACACCGAGATGTCGGTTTTCGTGCCGAACATGATCGGCACGAAGACGATGATCGTGGTCAAGGTACCGGCGATGACCGCGATGCCGACTTCCCGCACGCCCGTGAGCGTTGCATCGTGCGGCCGGTCCGGCGCATCGGCGCGATGCCGGAACACGCTTTCGGTCACGACGACGGCGTTGTCGACGAGCATGCCGACCGCCAGCATCAGTCCCATCATCGTCAGGATGTTCAGGCTCAGACCGAAGAAATACAGCGCGCCGAGCGTGATCAGCAGCGAAAACGGCACCGACGCGGTGACGATCAGCGTCGTCGTGACCTGGCGCAGGAACAGGTACAGCACCAGGATCGCCAGCAGCGCGCCAATCATGCCGGCATTGAGCAGGTCGCGCAGGGACTTGCGCACGCTGTCGCCCTGGTTGTCCAGGTCGAAAATCTTGATGCCCTGCATCTGCGGCAGCTTCGAGATCTCGGCGACCTCGGCCATGACGCGATCGGTGACCTCGACCATGTTGGAACCCGTCGATTTGCTGATGGCCACGCCGATCGCGTACTTGCGGTCGAGATGTCGGCCGTAGTCACGTTCCGGACTGCGCATCTCGACGTCGGCGACGTCGCGCAGCCGCAGGTTGCTGCGGTTGATCGCAAGGTTGCGTATTTGCTCGACCGAGCGGAACTCGCCCTGTGGCCGCACGCTGAAGCGCTGCCCGGCTTCGGTGATGCGGCCGGCGCTGACGGCGAAGTTGCTGCGTTCGAGCAGGCCGCGCAGTTCGTCGATGTCGACGCCGTGCGCGGCCAGACGGTCCGGCTTCAGCAGGATGCGGATCTCGCGCGGGTCGACGCCGTGCAGCTCGACCCGGGAAACGCCCTCGATGCGCTCGATGCGACGTTTCAGCAGGCGGTCGAGCAGGTCGTAGCTGTCGGAGAGGTCGCGTTCGCTGGAGATCCGGAGCTGCAGCACCGGCTGGTCGCCGAGCGAGCCCGTGAAGACGAAGATCCGCCGCACGTCGGCGGGCAGCGTGTGCCGGATCCCGTCCACTTTCGCGCGCGCCTCAATGCCGCGCGCACCCATTTCCTGGTCCCAGCCGAACTGCAGGAATACCTGGGCCCGGTTCTCGCTGGAGGATGAAAACATGCGCTCGACACCGGACAGCGTCGCAAGCGCTTCCTCGACCGGTCGCGTGATGAGCCGTTCGACCTCCTCGGGCGTCGAGCCATCGTACGGGATCTCGATGAAGATCCCCGGGAACTCGATGTCAGGAAACTTCTCGAGCGGGAGCAGCCGCGACGCGATCAGGCCGGTCAGCGCCAGCGCAACGAAAAGGACGACGGTGGTGACCGGGCGTCGCAGCGCCAATTCGGTGTGTTTCATGTCGACGGGACAGGATCGGCTGCGCCGACAGGCGCCGGCCAGCGCTTGCGGTCGAGCAGCGAGTAGACGACCGGGATGACCACGAGGGTCAGCAAGGTCGATACGATG
>CALKYK010000286.1 GCA_938003715.1 uncultured Gammaproteobacteria bacterium | reverse complement strand
CCGTTCACCCCGCGGCGCGGCTGTGCGCAGCCGCGGGCCTCAAGGGCTGGCGGATCGGCGATGCGGAAGTGTCGGAGAAACACGCGACCTTCATCATCAACCGCGGCGAGGCCAGCGCGCAGGACATCGAGAACCTGGTCACGCACATCCAGCAGACGGTCGCCGACGCGAGCGGCATCGAGCTCGTCACCGAGGTCCGGATCGTCGGGGAGCACCTGTCATGAATGCAACCGCGACGGACGTTCGCATCGCGATCGGGGAGCCGGGCACGTTCGGCCGTGTCGCCGTGATGCTGGGCGGCGACTCGAGCGAGCGCGAGGTATCGCTGGCGACGGGTAACGCGGTGCTCGAGGCGCTCGTGTCGCGCGGCATCGACGCGCACGCCTGGGATCCGCGCGGCAGGACGCTGGTCGAATTCGCCGAGGCGGGCTTCGACCGGGTATTCATCGCCCTGCATGGACCCGGCGGCGAAGACGGCAGCCTGCAGGGGGCGCTGCAATGGCTGGGCGTGCCGTACACGGGCTCGGGCGTCATGGCCTCGTCACTGGCGATGGACAAGGTGCGCAGCAAGGCAGTATTTCGCGATGCGGGCATCCCGACGCCGGACGCCTTCGTGCTGACTTCGCCCGGCGACGCAAAGCGCGCCGCCGACGAGCTCGGCTTTCCGCTGGTGCTAAAGCCGGCGGGACAGGGGTCCAGCGTCGGCATGAGCAAGGTATTCGACGCCGGCGAGCTCGACGATGCCGCGGTGCTGGCGCTGTCGTTCGGCGAACCCGCCATCGCGGAACGCTGCATCGTCGGCGCCGAAACCACGGTGTCGATTCTGCAGGGCCAGGCGCTGCCGTCCATTCGCATCGAAACGCCGCGGGTGTTCTACGACTACCGGGCGAAGTACGAGTCCGACCAGACGCAGTATCACTGTCCGGGCAGCGACGACGGCAGCGTCGAGGCGCGCCTGAACCAGCTGGCGCTGGCCGCGTTCTACGCGCTCGGCTGCAGCGGCTGGGGCCGGGTCGACTTCATGACCGGCAGCGACGGCATTCCGCAGGTTCTCGAGGTCAACACGGTGCCCGGCATGACCAGCCACAGCCTGGTACCGATGGCGGCGCGAACGGCCGGCATCGATTTCGCCGAACTGTGCTGGCGCATCCTGGAGACGAGTATCGTCTCCAGGCCTGCGGCGGACAGCATGGGAGTGGCAGCCAATGACGCGTAAACAGGCGCGACGCCGCAAGCAGAAGAAGAGCCGCAAGCTCTCCCTGCCGCGCATCCGGATGCGGCGGATTGCGACGCCGCTCGCGGCGGTCGCGGTAATCGTGCTCGTCTATCACGTCAGCATTGCGCTGCTCGACCGGCCGATCAGCGCGATCACGATCGAAGGCCCTTTCCAACGGGTATCGGCACTGCAGATCGAGGCGGCGATCAGCGATGCGCTGACGGACGGTTTTTTCAGCGCCGACCTGCACGCGATACGCGACGCGGTGAGCGCGTTGCCGTGGATCGATCGCGCCGTCGTCGCGCGGCGCTGGCCGGACCGGCTGCAGATCACGGTGACCGAGCAGGTACCGGCCGCGACCTGGGGCGAGCGCGGCCTGCTGAACACGCGCGGCGAGCTGTTCGTCACTGACGCACGGCACGTACCGGCCGAACTGCCGCGCCTGTCGGGACCCGACGGGCAGTCGGCGGTCGTTGCGGCGCGCTACCTCGACATGCGCGAAAAGCTGCTCCCGGTCGGCCTGGATGTTCGCCGCGTCGAAGTCGATGCGCGCGGTGCCTGGGAGATCACGCTCGGCAACGGCATCGAGGTGCGGCTCGGACGTCGCGCCGTCGACGAGCGCATCGGCCTGTTCCTCGACGTGGCGGCAATGCTGGTCGCCAACCGGGCCGGGGAGATCGCCTACGTCGACATGCGCTACAGCAACGGCTTCACCGTGGGCTGGAAGGATGGCGTGCGCGCCCCGCTCGGCGGCAACGACGGCGGCGCGGAAATGCTTGCCGGCATCCCGGTCAGCCGGGCGGCAGAGTGACAGGGGGAACGGCTTTCAAGACACGACACGTGAACAAGAAGGGTGACAAGAACCTGATCGTCGGCCTCGACATCGGCACGTCCAAGGTCGTCGCGATCGTGGGCGAGGTCGGCGAGGACGGATCGATCGAGGTGGTCGGCATCGGCTCGCACCCGTCACGCGGCCTGAAGAAAGGCGTGGTCGTCAATATCGAGTCGACCGTGCACTCGATTCAGCGTGCGGTCGAGGAAGCGGAGCTCATGGCGGGCTGCGACATTCACTCCGTGTACGCGGGCATCGCGGGCAGCCACGTACGCAGCCTGAATTCGCACGGCATCGTCGCGATCCGGGACAAGGAGGTCAGCGCCGGCGACATCGACCGCGTCATCGATGCGGCGCGCGCCGTGGCGATCCCGGCAGACCAGAAGATCCTGCACATCCTGCCGCAGGAGTTCCTGATCGATAACCAGGAAGGCATCCGCGAGCCGATCGGCATGTCGGGCGTGCGGCTGGAAGCGAAAGTACACATGGTGACCGGCGCCGTCAGCGCGGCGCAGAATATCGTCAAGTGCGTGCAGCGCTGCGGCCTCGAAGTCGACGACATCGTGCTCGAGC
>CALKYK010000285.1 GCA_938003715.1 uncultured Gammaproteobacteria bacterium | reverse complement strand
ATGGCAGTCATATTCGTAGGCGCGCTGAACGTAGGCAGTATCTCGACGCCGTGGAGCGGTGAGATTCGGCCGCGGAAAAAAGGCGTCGTCGACGATATCGACGTACGCGGTAGCGACGTGTCGGCAGAAGTCGCCAGGGGCGCCACCCTGGGCTGGTTCAACATGGGATCCACTGTCATCGTGCTGTTGCCCGCCGGTACGAGCGACGAGTTCGCCGGACTGGCGCCGGGAATGGCCGTGCAGGTCGGGCGCCCGATCGGCAGGATGACCGCCAGCGGCGCATGAACATCATACGCAAGACCGATGCGAACTGGCGACCGGCATCCGGGCCCGACGTCGCCCGGCGCCGCGCCGCGATGCTCGATGCGACTCGCGACTTTTTCGCTCATAGAAACGTCCTCGAGGTGAGTACACCGGTGCTGACAAGGCACGCGGTCACCGACGCCAACATCGACAGCGTCGATGCGGTGAACGGCGCCGAACGGCTGTTCCTGCGCACGTCGCCGGAGTACCACATGAAGCGCCTGCTGGCCGCGGGCTACCCGGACATCTACCAGGTCGGTCCGGTATTTCGCGCCGGCGAACAGGGTCACCACCACGTTCCGGAATTCACGATGATCGAATGGTACCGGCGCGACTTCGACCTGGACGGCATCGTCGACGAGACGCTGTGCCTGGTTCAGCGCCTGCTGGACGCGAAGCCCGAGACGTTCGTGACCGGCTACGCTGACGCCTTTCGCGACGCGCTCGATATCGACATTCTCGAGTGTCCGACCGCCGCACTCGAAGCCGCGGCGGGCGCCGATCCACAACTCGCCGCCACACTCGGAAACGACCGCAACGCCTGGCTCGACCTGTTGCTAGCGACGCGCGTTACCAGCACGTTTCCCGCGGGCCGACTCACGGTGCTCCGCCACTATCCGGCAAGCCAGGCGGCGCTGGCCCGCCTGTGTCCCGACGACCCGCGTGTTGCGGATCGATTCGAAGTATTTCTCGGCGACGTCGAGCTTGCGAACGGCTTCGTGGAGCTTGCGGACGCCGGCGAGCAGTTGGCGCGTTTTCGCAGTGACCAGGCGCTGCGGCGCGCGGCCGGCAAGCCGGTGCCGGAGATCGATACGCAGCTCCTCGGCGCTCTGGAAGCCGGCCTGCCCGACTGCGCCGGCGTGGCGCTCGGATTCGATCGACTGTTGCTTTGCGCACTCAATGTGGACGATATTTCACGGGTCACGACGTTCGCCCCCGGACAATGAGCGAAGCCACCGACTACGCACTCCTCGACCGCCAGCTCGAAGCGCTGCTGGACGGCGAGACCGACCGCCTCGCGATGGCCGCGAATAGCGTCGCCCTCCTGTACACGTCGATACCGGACGTCAACTGGCTGGGAATCTACGTCCTGCGCGGCGACGAACTGGTGCTGGGGCCGTTCCAGGGCCAGCCGGCGTGTGTGCACATCCCGCTCGGTGCCGGCGTGTGCGGGACCGCGGCAAAGCGCAACGAAACGCTGCGCGTCGACGACGTGCATGCATTTCCCGGCCACATCGTCTGCGACTCGGCATCGAACGCGGAAATCGTGGTCCCGTTGACCGACGGGGACGAAGTGCTGGGCGTCCTGGACGTGGACAGCCCGTCCAGAGGGCGCTTCGACGGGTCGGACCAGGACGGCCTGGAAAAACTCGCCCGGCGACTGGCCAGGGCCATGGTGTCGGCGCCGCGCGCCTCGAACGGCCTTATTTGACCCGCGACACGTATTCCGACGTGCGCGTATCGACGCGCACGACTTACCCTTGCTCGATGAACAGCGGCACGCGCACGACGGCGCCGGTCGACAGCTTGGCCGGCTTGACGCCGCCCGACGCGGTGTCGCCACGGAGGCCGGGGTCCGTTTCGACGATTTCGAGCTCGACGAAATTCGGCGGATTCACGATCAGTGGCGTGTTGTTCCACAGCGTCACCTGGCACAGGTCCTGCTCGGTGAGCCACATGCTCGCATCGCCGACCGCGGCCTCGTCCGCCGCGTACTGTTCGAACGTATCGGGAACCATAAAATGCCAGAATTCGCCGTCCGTGTAGAGGTACTGCATTTCGGTGTCGATGACGTCGGCCGCTTCGACGCTTTCCCCCGAGCGGAACGTCTTGTCGACGATCTTGCCGCTTTTGAGGTTCCTGATCCTGACGCGGTTGAATGCCTGGCCCTTGCCCGGCTTGACGAATTCGTTCTCGACGATGATGCACGGATCGCCGTCGATGATGATGCGCAGGCCGGAGCGGAATTCATTGGTGCTGTAATTTGCCATTTGCTGTTGCCGTCACGTCCGCAACGGGCAGACGAATTCGGCGGGTCCTCGTTTTAACCTAATCCTGAAGAAACGTTCCCGCACGTGTCGCAAACGACAGGCGACATAATCCGGGCGGCCGACATCATACCCGCGAATGTCGATAACCGTAAGCCGGGACACGCAATTTGCGCCGCTCCGACCATTTGAATCGTGCCGAATCGAGGCGTCGGCAGTGCTCCGCGGGGACGGTCCGCTTTTCTTGATTCCTGTCACGGTTTTGACACGACGTCAGGGACTCGGATCGAGCTTCTGTATAGACTCGATTCCTGTTTACAAAATGTCACGGATGACGACGTAGGCCAGGGAAAGCGACTTGACCGACCAGCACAATATCTCCATCGCCGTCCTGACAGCAGACGAAGACGACGTCCAGCTCG
>CALKYK010000284.1 GCA_938003715.1 uncultured Gammaproteobacteria bacterium | reverse complement strand
CCGCCGCTGCCGCTGCCGCCGCGTGTGAAAAAAAGCCGGGTGCCGTCTCTGACGGTGACGAAGGCCTCGATACGGGCCGGCACTTGGCCCGATGCTTCCTGCGCCACGGTTGCCGCCGGACAGACTGCCGCCAGGCACGTGATGAGTATCGCCATTGACGATTGCCGCATCTTTCCCCCGCAACGACCGCATCCGGTCGAATTCGCACGCCTCAATACGACCAAGATGCCCACTCGTAGTTTCACGCCTCCCGAAACCCATTGCGAATTCCTCAGCGCTCCGTCGGCGATAAATCGGCTGGTCGACATTTGTTCCCGCGGGGTGACGATTAGCCTGTAATCGCCCGGCTACCTGCCGCGGCGCAATTTCGGTTCGTCGGGAGGATAGACAGATGAAATCGAGACCGATTGAGTATCGGCCCCGCTTGCCCTCGAGGCAGCGGCTGGCCGACAGAAAGGCCCTTTTACCGTGCCTCTGCGCGCTGGCGCTGGTCCTGACCGGTTGTGCGACCAACATGACGCCACTGCCATTCGATCCGGCTGCACCGCAGGCGGTCGACGTTGCCCCGGGCGATACGGTCCGCGTCTACAAGTCGGACGGCGAGCGATTCGATTTTCGCGTGACCGCGGTCAATGCCTGGGGACTGTATGGCAACGGCATCGAAATCCCGTTTGAAGAGATTCGCTTCATCGAAAAGCAGGCAACGGAGGTTGACGGCAAGCGCGCGGGATTAATCGCTCTGGTCGTCGTTGGCGCAGTAGTCCTGGTTGCGGCGGCGATCGAGGCGGCGGGCGGCGGTTATTATCCGGACATGACGTTCTAGGGACGGGCGGTCGCGTGATCACCGTGTAATATGTCGTCGTCGGTTGCGACCGGCGACGATAACCGTGACGGATACGAGCGCAAACCCGATCAACATACGACTGATCGATCACGTCGTGATTCGCGTGAACGATCTCGACGCGATGGTCCGCTTTTATGCCGACGTTCTGGGCTGCCGGCTCGAGAAAGGTCCGGGCGATGCGGGTCTCGCGCAGCTGCGCGCCGGCCGGTCGCTGATCGACCTCGTCGACACGAAGGGCCCGATCGGCCGGCAGCGCGAGCACCCGGCCGACCAGGCGCGCGCCAACATGGACCATTTCTGCGTGCTGGTTCAGCCGTGGAACGAGGCAGCAATTCGGGCTCACCTCGAACGCCATGGCGTGAGCGTGCCTGATGCCGACGACCGCTACGGCGCCACCGGTACCGGCCCGTCGATCTACATCGAGGACCCGGAGGGCAACACGGTCGAGCTCAAGGGCGACCCGTAGCGGCCATGTCGACGACGGCTGCCTCACTGTGCGTGGCATTGCTGGCGTCAAGCGCGCCGGACTACCAGGCGCTGCTCGACGAGATACGGAGCGAAAGCGATCTGCCCGGAATCAGTGCGGCGCTGGTGCAGGACGGCGTGGTGGTCTTCACTGGCGGTACCGGCGTCGCTGACCTCGCGACAGGGCAGCTGATGACGGCCGACACCGTTTTATATACCGGCTCCGTATCGAAAGTGCTGACGGCAGTGTTGGCGCTGCAGCTCGTCGAATCGGGTGCACTATCCCTCGATGATCCGGTGCCATACGTTCAGGTCGATTCGGAACCGGTTCGTATTCACCACTTGCTTACGCATACGTCAGGTCTCGTCCGCGAGGGCGATTTCGGCTACTGGTTTTCCGGCGAGTTTCCGGATCGCGAAAGATTGACCACATATCTCGATCGCACGCGGTTGCGGGGCGCGCCCGGTGCTGACTTGCACTACTCCAATATCGGTTACGGCACGCTGGGCCTGGTCATCGAGGATGCGCTGGACGCACGGTTCCAGCAGGTGTTGCGGGAACGGTTACTTGAACGGCTGGGCATGGCAGCGACGGGTGTCGCGGGCCCTTTCGACCATCTTGCCAACGGCTACTCGCCACCGGGCCGGCTGATTCCCAGCGAGTCCCGACCGTTTGCCGGCGTCCGCGAGCAGGTCGGCAATCGCCATGAACGGATGTACCACGACGCGCGGGCCATGGCACCCGCGTTCGGCATCTATTCCAGCGCTGCCGACATGGCGAAGTTGCTACGGTTCCTGCTGGCCGGAGACGACGGCGTTTTGAAATTGGCGTCCAGGGAGCAACTATGGCAGCGACAGGCCGGGGGCAGGGGCATGGTCTTCCGCATCCGGGAAAGGGACGGCCAACTGGTTGCGCGTCACGACGGGTGGTTTGCCGCACATCGCGCGCACGTGCTGCTGGATATCAGTGCCGGAATCGGCGTGGTCGTGCTTGCGAACAGTGACGATGCGGCGACAGGTAGAATTGGCGAGTCCCTTTACGAAGCATTGTTGAGCGCGCGTTAGCAAACGGCACTACCGTGCCAGGTCGTTGTGCTGCTAGCCGGCACTCGAGCCGAAGGCGTATTCCGGTTTCCTGCAAATGTTTGCAAGTGCCTGTGGCAACGCCTCCGAAACGAGGTTAGCCCACATCGATACGTCATCGGCATCGTAGTAGAAGAGAGAGGGATTGATCATCGCCTCGCTCGGCTCGTTCACTTCCATTTCCATTATTTCGAGTGAAGTCTCGACAAGCTCCTGTTGCCGGGCGTCCTCGGGGGTACAGTTCAGTGCGTCGGCGGCCTTCCGATAGAGTTCGTCGCGATCGAAATTGAGTAGCTTTTCGTAGACGCAGCGATTTGCGTCCTCAAGTCGTGCCCTGTGTTCGTCACTCCAGTAGGCGAAAAAGGCGACGGATTCGAGCACGCTCTCCTGGTACTTCGACGGATTCTCCGGCGCTTCCCGGGGCAGGTAGACGTTGATGGAAAAATCCCCACCGCCGTATACGGTCCACGGATACTTGGGATTGGTTTCAACAAACAGCAACAACAATCTGTTGTCGACGGGCGCCTGCCATCGGCATCCACGACCTGCCAGGTGCATGACGCCCAGTGCGCCCCAGTCGTCAGAAACTTCAATCGTCCATTGTTTGTAGAGGTCGGCCGATTTCACACTTTTACCCTGGTGATCGCGTCGTCGACACCGCTTAAGCAGCAAGGAATCCCGCACCCAGTACCAAATCCTGAACTAAACTGATCTGGCGAGCAAAGGAGATGACAATGAAAACAATGATAATGACGGCTTGTCTCGTGGCATTCGGCCTGCTCTTTTCTGCGCCGGCAACGGCTGACACGGTTTTGCACATCTGGTCTTGTCAGCTTAACGAAGGCAAGACTCGGGCAGATATCCTAGAAGTTTCAAAGGCCTGGACCGATGCGGCAAAAACGATCGACGGTGGCGCGGACATCGATGTGTCCCTGGAGTTTCCATATGCGGCCAACGTGCCGGATGGATCTTTCAATTTCATCCTTTCGATTCCGAGTACGCGAACGTGGGGTATCTGGGAGGAGAATTATCCGGGTTCCGCTGCAGCAGAAATTGACGCGGCGTGGAGCGAAGTCGCGACCTGCTCGAACAGCTCGCTGTGGAGTTCCGTTCCCATCGTCTAGGAATGGCAACATGAGTCGCTTCGAGTGATCGTGGAACGAAAACTACATCGTCCAGAGGACTCGGACAAAAAGGCCCGCGCGTGGCGGGCCTTTTCTTCTATTTGGCACTCCCTACCGGATTCGAACCGGTGTTACCGCCGTGAGAGGGCGGCGTCCTGAACCACTAGACGAAGGGAGCGGAACCTGGCTGCCTCATCGGCAGGGCCGCATATTATAAGGCCACGGCCCGGCGGCTCAAGGGGTGCAAGTGCCTGATTTTCTGGCCTCTGGCGGGCGGGCTGCTATGATACGGCCGCAATTCAAGCCTCATGCGACCATCCGATTGAACGACTCCGCGCGTAGAAAGCACGCCAGACCGGACATCATCCCGCGCTCAAAGCACATCGTCTCCCGGGACGAGATCTCGCAGAGCGCGCTCAAGGTCCTGTATCGGCTGCATAAATCCGGCTACCAGGCGTTCCTGGTCGGCGGCAGCGTGCGCGATGCACTGCTGGGCCTGCACCCGAAGGACTTCGACGTCGCGACGGACGCGAGCCCGGACGAGGTCCGCGCGCTTTTTTCCAATTGCCGGCTCATCGGCCGCCGCTTTCGCCTGGCCCACGTCCGCTTCGGCAAGGAGATCATCGAAGTCGCCACGTTTCGTGCCGAGACGGACGGTAACGAAAAGCGCGGTGACGTCGAGCATGACAAGCAGGGCCGCATCCTGCGGGACAACGTGTACGGCACCATCGACGAGGACGTGTGGCGCCGCGACTTCACGTGTAATGCACTCTATTACAACATCGCCGATTTCAGCATCTGGGATTACGTCGGCGGCGTGAAAGACGTCGAGCGACGCCGGCTCGTGCTGATCGGCGATCCGGAGCAGCGTCTTCGAGAAGATCCGGTGCGCATGCTGCGTGCGGCGCGTTTTGCCGGAAAGCTGGATTTCACGATCGACCAAAGCGTCGAAAAGGCGATGGCGAAAAACCTGCAGCTGCTGGCCAACGTGCCCGCGGCGCGACTGTTCGACGAGTTCCTCAAGTTGTTCCAGGCCGGCTTTGCGCTGCGCACGTTCGAGCTGCTGCGCCACTACGGCCTGTTCCGCATGTTGTTCCCGGAAACCGACGAGTCGCTGGACAGGGACGACCAATTCGGCAAGTTCGTGAGGGAGGCGCTGACCAACACCGACAAGCGCATCGCCGAGGACCAGCCTGTCACCCCGATGTTTCTCCTCGGCGTGTTTCTGTGGGCGCCGGTTCGCCGGCGGGCCGAAAAGCTGATGGCACAGGAAAAGATGTCGGAGCCACACGCTCTGAGCCTCGCCGCCTACGAGATTGCCGGCCTTCAGCAGTCGCGCATCGCGATGCCGCGTCGTTTCACGACGCCGATGCGCGAGATGCTGGCAATGCAGCCGCGCTTCGAGGTCCAGCGCGGCAAGCGCGCCATGCGACTGCTCGAAAACCGGCGTTTTCGCGCGGCCTACGATTTCATGATGTTGCGCGCTGCGTGCGGCGACTTCGATCGCGAGGCAGCCGAGTTCTGGACCCGCGTGCAGACCGAAAACCACAATCAGCGGCTGCAGAGTTTCGAGGTTCAGCAACGCAAACGAACGAAAAACCGCCGCCGCCCACGCCGGCGCCGCGGCCGCCGCGCCACGCAGCAATGAGCGGGCCGCGCTGTCGGCCCGCGTAGGTCGGTCTCGGCAGCAATCTCGACGAGCCGGTGGCACAGGTCCGGGCCGGCCTCGGCGCGCTGGGCGGCATCGACAAGACGCTGCCGGTCCTGGAATCGGGCCTTTACCGCTCGGCGCCGCTCGGGCCCAAGGACCAGCCGGATTTCATCAATGCCGTGGCAGCCGTCCTGACCCGCCTCGAGCCCTTTGTGTTGCTCGCGGCCCTTCAGGCGCTGGAGGACACGCACGGACGCAATCGTGACGTCGATCGATGGGGTCCGCGCACGCTGGACCTCGATCTTCTTTCGTATTCCGCAGAGACAATCGACGTCGACGAGCTGACGCTGCCGCATCCGGGCATCGCGGATCGAAATTTTGTATTGTTGCCCTGGCGCGAGATCGCGCCCCGCTACCACGTCCCGGGCCTCGAGTCCGTTGCGGCGCTGGCAGCGCGGGTGTCGATGAGCGAGCCGCGTATAGAACGTATCGAATAAAGTCCGTCCGTTGAGCGATCCAGCAGGGAAATCGAGCGGCAGCGCGCCGCGTTTAATCGTCGTCGACGGTCCGGTAGGCGTCGGCAAGACCGGTCTCGCGCGCCGACTCGCCGAAAGTCTCGGCGGCGAGATGATTCTCGAAGAGGTCGTGGCGAATCCGTTCCTGGAACAGTTCTATCGCTCCGGCATGAAAGATGCTTTGCCGGCGCAACTTTTCTTCCTGTTCCAGCGCGCAAAGCAGCTCGGCGCGATACGCCAGTCAGACCTGTTCGCCAGTGTTCGGGTAGCCGACTTCCACTTGCACAAGGACCAGCTGTTCGCCGAGCTGGTCCTTGGCCGCGACGAGTACGCGCTGTACAGGCAGGTAGCCGACACGCTCGACCTCGATGTGCCACAGCCGGACCTGACAATCTACCTGCAGGCACCGGCGGGCGATCTGCACAACCGCATTGCGAGGCGCGACGGTCCCTTCGACCGCATGCTCGATCGCGCCTACCTGGAGCGCGTCGCCGATGCCTACGCACGCTACTACCACGACTACGACGAATCCCCGCTCCTGATCGTCAATACCTCGTCGATCGACCCGGTTCGCAGCGACGCAGACTTCGAGGCCCTGTTCGAACAGGTGCAGCGCATTTCCGGCGGCCGGCACTTCTACAATCCGGTCGCGGCCGTCGCGCTGGCCTGATGGGCCGTCGCAAAATCCCGTATGATCCACAGTCCCCCGCCCGGTGCGAGGCCTATGTACACTCAGCTTGAACAGCGCGGCATGGCCGATCCGCCGGTCAATGTCTCGACGCTGCAACAGATGAAGGAGAAAGCCGAACCGATCGCGTGCATCACCGCCTACGATGCAAGCTACGCGCAACTGGTCGACGTGGCGGGCGCCGACCTGGTGCTGGTCGGTGACTCGCTGGGCATGGTCATTCAGGGCCACGACACGACCGTGCCGGTGACGGTGGGCGACATCATCTATCACACCCGCAGCGTGCGGCGCGGCATACGGCGTGCATTTCTCGTAGCCGACATGCCGTTCATGAGTTACGCCGACCCGCACCAGGCGCTCAAGAACGCGGTGCAGATGATGCAGGAAGGCGGTGCGATGATGATCAAGCTGGAAGGTGGGGAAGGCCAGCTCGAAATCGTCGAACACCTGGCCCGGCACGACATACCTGTCTGCGCTCACCTGGGTCTGAAACCGCAGTCCGTACACAAGATCGGCGGCTTCCGCGTGCAGGGCCGGGATCCCGAACAGGCAAAGCGCATGACCCAGGCGGCCAGGCGACTGCAGGACGCGGGCGCCGACATCGTGCTGCTCGAATGCGTACCGAACGAACTCGGCGAATCGGTGCAGAAAGCGGTGCACGTGCCGGTCATCGGCATCGGGGCGGGCCCGCACGTCGACGGCCAGATCTTGGTGCTGTACGACATTCTCGACATCACCCAGGGTCCGACGCCTCGTTTCGTGCGGAATTTCATGGCAGGTGCGGATTCGCCGCTGGACGCCGTCAAGGCGTACATTTCTGCCGTCAAGGACCGCAGCTACCCGGCGGCCGAGCACTGTTTTTCCTGACCCGCAGCCGACAAGGACCGTTTTCGAATGCATGAGACCACCACAGACGATGCGTTGCGCGAACAGCTCAGGGAGTGGCGTCTAGCCGGTGATCA
>CALKYK010000283.1 GCA_938003715.1 uncultured Gammaproteobacteria bacterium | reverse complement strand
ACCTGCGACCTTCGGGTTATGAGCCCGACGAGCTGCCAGACTGCTCCACCCCGCATCGGCAGGGGCAGGATGATACAAATGGCGCTCCGGATTTACAAGTACGGTGAGGCCGTCGGCCGGGCCCGGGGAGCGACCGGTGGCGTGGCGGTTTTCGAGCCGATTTTCGGGGTGGATAGGCTGTCGAGATAGTAGGACTTTGCCCCCGCCAGACTCAGCGGATATTTGCCTTCCCCGAGATACGCGATCAGGTCGGCCGCCGACAGCGGGAGATTCGTACCGACAACGCAGTCTTCCGTGAGGTGCACTACGGTACCGGTGACGTCGATACAGCGGATGCCGCTGGCACAGTCCAATACGCCGCGACCGTCATGTTCGGTCGACATGTTAAACGCGGCTTCGGATCCTGCCTCGTGAGTTTCGTCGATCACGAGAAACGTCATCGATTCTCCGCTGATGCCCCACCAGCAGGTGACTTCCTCGTCACCGCTCTTGTAGGTCTGGGAAAACAGTGCGTGCCGCATCGATGACGTCTGGCTGCTAGTCTGCCAGGTGCTTCTGCAAACGATTCAACATTGACGCTATCCTTCGGCCGCGGCCTTTTTCTTCTTCGGCAGCGCTCCCGTGCTTTCCGGCTTGGTCGAGACGGCGGCGACTTTCGGTTTTTCGCCCATTTCGATCTTGCCGCGGAATCGCGCGCCGTCCTCCATGACGATCCGGCCGCAATAGATGTCCCCGACCACGTTCGCGTCCTTGGCCAGGGTCACCATACCCTCACTGTGGATGTCGCCGACGAGCTGCCCCAGGACGATAACGGACCGGGCGTGTATGTCGGCCTTGACGCGGCCCTGTTTGCCCACGGTCAGATTCTTCTCGTGATGCGCTATCGTTCCCTCGATCTGTCCATCGATGACCAGGTCCTCGTCGGCGGACAACTCACCCTTGATGACCAGCGTAGGGCCAATAACCGAAACCTGACGCTTCTGGTTCGACCTCGCGTCTCCGATAGTCGGGGCGGTGGCCTGGACGGGCATGCCCTCTTCTTTCTTGAAAATTGCCATTGGATCCTCCGTGGCCCTTTGCTGTTTGCGGCAGAGGCGCAGTCACTAACCGGGCGCGGTCAGGGCCAGTATTGTTGTCGTTCGGCCCGGCAGATTGGCGCATGCCGAACCATGACTATACGCAAGCCTCGTTACCGACTCACGTCAGTTCGGTTCAGGAGCCCGCAGAATGATTGCTAGCGAAACGATCGCCCGCAGGTTTCGGGCGCCGCCGTTGCATCAGGGACAAGGCGCTGAGGCACTGCTGTCGAGGCACCCCTCAGTAAACCGCTGCAATTACCTGCACGCAGAGCGCCATCAGCCAGCCGGGAACGATGCCGAGCGCCAGGATCGCCACGCCGTTCAGGCTCAGCACCACCCGCGTGTCGACATCCGCCTGAAATACCGAGCGGTCCTCGGCCTTGTCGAAATACATGTACCAGACGACGCGCAGGTAGTAGTACGCACCGACGACGGAGGCGAGCACCATCAGCACCGCGAGGGCCGGGAAGCCGGCCTCGAGGACGGCGGCAATCACGTTCAGCTTGGCGAAAAACCCGACCCAGGGCGGCACGCCCGCCATGCCGAACATGCAGAACATCATGATCAGTGCGAACCACGGGCTGCGCGCGTTCAGGCCCTTGAAGTCAGATAGCGCTTCGGCCTCGAAGCCCTGCCGCGAAAGCAGAATGATCATGCCGAATGCAGCCGCCGCCATAACGACGTAGGTGAGCGTGTAAAAAAGCGCCGCGGCAAACCCTTCGCCCGACCCGGTGAAAACCGCAATCAGGATGAATCCCACGTGCGCGATAGCCGAGTAGCCCAGCATGCGCTTGATGTTCGACTGCGCGATCGCGACGATGTTGCCGACCAGCAGCGACAGCACAGCCAGCACCATGATCATGCCCTGCCACACTTCGTGCAGGCTGCCGAGGCCATCGACGAGGATGCGAAGGGTCAGTGCCAGCGCCGCCAGTTTCGGCGCCGACGCAATGTACAGCGTCACCGGCGAGCGCGCGCCCTGGTACACGTCCGGCAGCCACATGTGAAACGGTACTGCACCGAACTTGAAAGCTATACCGACGATCATGAACGCCATGCCGAACCACAGCGGCAGGTCGTTTGCGTTGGCCGGCCGCGCATTCAGCGCGGCCGTGATCTGGTCGAACTGCAAAGTGCCGAGCGACCCGTAGATCCACGAGATGCCGTATAGCAGGCAGCCCGACGCAATAGCACCGAGAACGAAATATTTCATCGCCGATTCGGCGGACGTCGCCGAATCGCGGTCGAACGCGACCAGCGCATACAGCGACAGCGACAGCGTCTCGAGCCCCAGGTACATCGTCAGCAGGCTGTTGGCCGAGATCATCACCATCATGCCGATCAGGCCGAACAGGCCGAGCAGGTAGTACTCGCCTTTCATCAGCTCGTTCTGTCGCAGGTAATCGCGCGCGTACAGGAAACCGACCGCGACTACGCCGACGGCCATCAGCTTAAGCACCTGCGACAGCGCATCGCTCACGTAGCTGCCGTCGAAAATGATGGTGCGCGTGTCCGGCGCGGTTGCAAGCAGCGACCACGCAACGATGGCAAGCGATGCCAGGCTGGCCCAAAACGTCACCGTACGTTTCTCATCTTCGACGAACAGGTCGACGACCAGCACGACGCACAGCAGCGTCAGCAGCAGGATTTCCGGCGCCGCCGGGGTGAACTGTCCGAATATCCCCGCCATGTCCCTAGAGCCCCGACAGTTTGGTCGATGCGGCCTGCTCGACGAGCTGGGCCACGGTTGCAGACATCATCTCGACCAGCGGCGCGGGCCACAGGCCGACCAGCAGCACCGCAAGCGCCAGCACGCCGAGCACGAAGAATTCACGACGTCCGAGGTCGGACAGGGCCGCCACCTTGTCGTTCGCGACGTCACCGTAGACGACGCGCTTAACCATCCACAGCGTGTACGCCGCGCCAAGCACCAGCGTCGTTGCTGCGAGGAACGCGTACCAGAAATTGGCCTTGAAGCTGGCGATTATGACCATGAACTCGCCCACGAATCCCGAGGTGCCCGGCAGCCCGGCATTTGCCATCGCGAACAGCAACAAAAAAAAAACAAAAATCGGCATCGTGTTCGCGACCCCGCCGTAGTCCGCGATTTGCCGGCTGTGCACGCGGTCGTAGAGCACGCCGACGCACAGGAACAGCGCGCCCGAAACGAGCCCGTGCGAGATCATCTGCACCATGCCGCCGGTCATGCCGAGCTCTGCTCCGCTGCCGCGCGCTATGGACCAGACCAGGAAAAAGCCGAGCGTCACGAAGCCCATGTGCGCGATCGACGAGTACGCGATCAGCTTTTTCATGTCCTTTTGCATCAGCGCCACGAAGCCGATGTAAACGACGGCGACCAGCGACAGCGCGATCATCATGCCGGCGAAGTACTCGCTGCCGTCCGGCACCATCGGCAGCGACAGGCGCACGAACCCGTAGCCGCCCATCTTCAGCATGATCGCGGCCAGGATCACCGAGCCGCCGGTCGGCGCCTCGACGTGCGCGTCCGGCAACCAGGTGTGCACCGGCCACATCGGCACCTTCACGGCGAACGCGACAAGGAACGCGATGAAGATCAGCTGCTGCTCGAGCATCGACAGCGGCACGTCCATGAAGGAGAAGAAGTCGTAGGTGCCGGTCTTGGTGTACAGGTAAATGAACGCCACCAGCATCAGGACCGAGCCCAGAAACGTGTAGAGGAAGAACTTGATCGTCGCGTAAATGCGCCGCTCACCGCCCCAGACACCGATGATCAGGAACATCGGCACCAGCATCGCTTCCCAGAGTACGTAGAACAGCACGCCGTCGAGCGCGGAAAAAACGCCGTTCATCAGGCCTTCGAGAATCAGGAATGCGGCAAAGTACTGGGCCGGGCGCGATTTGATCGCATCCCAGCCGGCGATCACCACCAGCGGCGTGATGAACGTGGTCAGAAGGATCAGCGGCGCCGAGATGCCGTCGATGCCGAGGTAGTAGTCGGCGTCCAGCGCGTCGATCCAGTCGAAGCGCTCGACGAACTGCATGGCGGCAGTTGCTGTATCGAAGCCGGTATAGAGATTCAGACTCAGAAGGAACGTCAGCAGCGACGTGGCAAGCGCCACCCAGCGCATCTGCCGTGCCCTGCCGGACGCGGCGTCGCCGCCGTCACCGATGAACAGCACCGCGGCGCCGCCGAAAATCGGCAGCCAGATCAGCACGCTCAGCAGGTTTTCCGTCAGGCTCATCGCGATCCGGTCCTCAGCTCCACAGCAGCCAGGCGAGGATCAGCGTGATGCCGATGAACATCGCAAACGCGTAGTGATACAGGTAGCCGGTCTGCACGCGGCGCAGCACACCGGCGAGCCGCCCCACGGTGTTCGCCGTGCCGTTGACGAGCAAACCGTCGATCAGGAACTCGTCGCCCTTGCTCCACAAAAGCCGCCCGATTCGGCGACCCCACGCGGCGAATCCGTTGATGTACAGGTCGTCGAAGTAGTACTTGCGATCCAGCAACTCGTACAGTCCCGACAGCTTGTCGCGCAATACGCCGGGCAGTTCCGGCCGCTTGAGGTACAGGTACCACGCGGTGATCGCGCCAGCGAAGGCCAGGTACACCGCGGGGCCCTGCAGCGCGTGCACGATGAATCCCGCACTACCGGTGAACGTCTCGCCGAGTCTCGCCAGCACGTCGTGTGCGGCGCTGACCTGGATGGAGTCGCCGAAGAAGTCGCCGAACAGCACCGGCCCGATCGTGAACCAGCCGATGATCGCCGACGGGATGGCCAGCAGGATCAGCGGTCCCGTGACGACCCACGGCGTCTCGTGCAGGTGCGACTTCGCTTCCGCATCCATGCGCTCCTCGCCATGGAAAACGAGGAAAAACATGCGGAACGAGTACAGCGCCGTGACGAACACGCCGAGCAGCACGCTCAGGTAGGCGATCCAGTACACGAGCTGGTCTGTTTCCGCCCAGTGCGAGTACTTCACGGCTTCGATGAGCGCATCCTTGGAGAAGAAGCCCGCGGAGCCGGGAAAGCCGATCAGCGCCAGCGAGCCGATCAGTGACGTCCAGTAGGTAATCGGCATGTACCTGCGGATGCCGCCCATCTTGCGGATGTCCTGCTCGTGGTGCATCGCGACGATGACCGAGCCGGCTGCGAGGAACAAAAGCGCTTTGAAAAACGCGTGCGTCATCAGGTGGAAGATCGCCGCGCTGTAGGCGGAGACGCCGAGTGCGACTGTCATGTAACCGAGCTGCGACAGCGTCGAATAGGCGACGACGCGCTTGATGTCGTTCTGCACGACGCCGAGCAGGCCCATGAAGAACGCCGTGATCGCGCCGATCGTCAGCACGACCGCCAGCGCGGTTTCCGAGAGCTCGTACAGCGGCGACATGCGTGCCACCATGAAGATGCCCGCCGTCACCATCGTCGCGGCGTGAATCAGCGCGGAAATCGGGGTCGGGCCTTCCATCGAGTCCGGCAACCAGACATGCAGCGGCGCCTGCGCCGACTTGCCCATCGCGCCGATGAACAGCAGGATGCAGATGACGGTCATCGCGTTCCACGGGTTGCCGCCGATCACCTCGATCTGCTGCGACGCGATCGCCTCGCCGCTGGCAAACACCGTCGCGTAGTCGAGCGAGTTCGTGAACATCACGACACCTGCGATGCCGAGTATGAAGCCGAAGTCGCCGACGCGATTGACCAGGAACGCCTTCAGGTTGGCGAAGATCGCAGTCTCGCGCTTGAACCAGAACCCGATCAGCAGGTACGACACGAGCCCCACCGCTTCCCAGCCGAAGAACAGCTGCAGGAAGTTGTTGGACATCACCAGCATCAGCATCGAGAACGTAAATAGGGAGATGTAGCTGAAGAAACGCTGGTAACCCGGATCCTCGTGCATGTAGCCGATCGTGTAGATGTGCACCATCCACGAGACGAACGTGACGACGACCATCATCAGGGCCGTCAGCCGATCGACCAGGAACCCCACCTCCATGCGCAGCCCGTCGCTGACCGCCCAGGTGTAGACGCTGTAGTTGTAGACCTCGCCACCGTCGAACCAGATGTCCTTCAGTACCAGCAGCGACAGCACGAATGACAGGCCGACTGCGACGATCGTGATCCAGTGCGCGCCGGCGCGCCCGATCTGCTTGCCGAACAACCCCGCGACGATGGCGGCGGCAAGCGGTGCGAGAACGATGGTCAGGTGTATGTTTTCCACGCCGCTAGCCCTTCATCGAATCCAGCTCGGCCACGTTGATCGAGCGCCGGTTGCGGAACAGGACCACCAGGATCGCAAGCCCGATCGCCGCCTCGGCGGCGGCCACGGTCAGGATGAAGAACACGAACACCTGCCCGGTCTCGTCGCCGAGATAGCGGGAGAAAGCGATGAAATTGAAGTTCACGGCGAGCAGCATCAGCTCGATGCACATCAGCAGCAGGATCAGGTTGCGCCGGTTGATGAAGATACCGGCGATGCTGAGTGCAAAAAGCACCGCGGACAGCGTCAGGTAGTGCTGCAGGCCGATCATCATGACTGGCCCTCCGCGTCCGGCTTCTCTGCCTGCATCTTGACGATGCGTAACCGGTCGGCCGCGCGCACCGAGACCTGGCGCGCGATGTTCTGCTGCTTCAGGCCCGGGCGACGGCGCATCGTGAGCGTGATAGCTGCCACGATCGCGAGCAGCAGGATCACCGCGGCGATCTCGAACGCATAGACGTGCTCGGTATACAGCACGGCGCCGAGCGCCTCGGTGTTGCTGTAGCCTTCGGGCGTCGCTGCGAAGCCGTCCGTCGTGCCGCCCTCGCCGCTCCGGAGCCAGATGATCTGGATCAGCTCCGTCACCATCAGCACCGCCATCAGCAGGCCGAACGGCAGGTAGCGTGCGTAACTGCCGATCATTTCCTCGATGTTGACGTCGAGCATCATCACGACGAACAGGAACAGCACCATGACCGCGCCGACGTAGACCAGCACCAGGACGATCGCCAGGAACTCCGCCTCGATCAGAAGCCAGAGCACCGCACTCTGAAAGAAAGCCAGTATCAGGAACAGGACGCCGTGCACCGGGTTGCGGGAGAAAATGACGCCGATCGCAGCGCCGACGAGCACCGCGGAAAACAGGTAGAACAGAATTGCCTGAAACAAGTCTCGCCGTTCCTCTACTTGTAGGGTGCGTCCGCCGCTTTGTCGGCCGATATCATCGCGTCGTAGCGATCACCGATGGCCAGCAGCTTGTCCTTGGTCATGATGTTCTCGCCCGGCTTCTCCATGTGGTACTCGTGGATGCGGGTTTCGACGATGGCATCCACCGGGCAGGCCTCCTCGCAAAAGCCGCAGTAGATGCACTTGAACAGGTCGATGTCGTAGCGCGTCGTCCGGCGGGT
>CALKYK010000282.1 GCA_938003715.1 uncultured Gammaproteobacteria bacterium | reverse complement strand
TCGATGGGATATGCACGATATGGACGACTGGTCGCGGCCGCCTCGGCCCTGTTCCTGGCGCCGGTCGCACCTGCCGAAACGATTTTCCACTGGGTCGACGGGGACGGCATTCTGCATTTCAGCGACACCGCGCCGACCTCGACCGGCGAAGACGTCATCACGCTGACCGTGCACGAGACGACACCGGCGAATTACGATCCGCGTGAAGACCGGTATTCGATCCTGGACCAGGCGGCAAGGATGTCGGCGCGGCTCGATGCCATTCGCGAACGACGCGCTGCCGAGCCACGAGCCTTCAACGGGAAGCGGAGGGTGCGGGGGATGTTGGGGCGGACCGGCGGCACGTGTCGCCGTAACGGTACGGCTGGCCACTGGCGTGGCGCGCGCCGGCACTGCACCGGCCGGAACTTGCCGCGCGGCAGTCGGCGCGGCTCGGAGAACTTGGACTCGATCCGCTGGCGCGGCCGCACAGCATCAATTCGTCGACGCACCGGCAGCGCGTCGCGGCAAGCCGCGCCGCGGCGACGAACGACGAGCGATGATGAACAGGTCGTCTCAGGCGGCGTCGGCTTCCGCCGGTTCGTAACCCAGGTTCGGCGCCAGCCACTTTTCGGCTTCCGCGACGCTCATCGACTTGCGATCGGCATAGGACTGAAGCTGGTCGCGCGAGACGTTGCCGACCGAAAAATAGCGTGACTCGGGATGCGCGAAGTACCACCCGGATACGGCCGCGGTCGGGAACATCGCATAGCTTTCGGTCAGCGTCAGCCCGATCGCCCTGTCGACGTCGAGGAGCTGCCACAGTTTTTGCTTCTCGGTGTGGTCCGGACAGGCGGGATAGCCAGGCGCGGGCCGGATGCCGCGATACTTCTCCGCGATCAGGTCGTTGTTGGACAGTGCGTCGCCGGTCTCGTAGCCCCAGTGCTCGCGCCGTATGCATTCGTGCAGGTATTCGGCCAGCGCCTCGGCAAGACGGTCAGCGAGCGCTTTGAGGAGAATCGCGCTGTAGTCATCGTGCTGAGCCTCGAATCTCGCGACGTGCTCGTCGATGCCGATGCCCGCCGTGACGGCGAACGCGCCCACCCAGTCGGCCGCGCCGCTGTCCTGCGGCGCGACGAAATCTGCGAGGCAGTAGTGCGGCTGGCCGTCCGGCTTGGCGCGCTGCTGGCGCAAAAAGCACAGGCGCGCCAGCGTTTCACTTCGTCCGTCGTCTCCATACACGAGAACATCGTCGTGATCGGCGCTGTTCGCCGGGAACAGGCCGAACACCGCCTTCGCGGTAAGCCAGCGCTCGGCGATGATTTTCTCCAGCATGACCGAAGCGTCGCTGAACAGCGCCCGCGCCGCGTCGCCGACAGTCTCGTCACTCAGGATCGCCGGGAAGCGGCCGTGGAACTCCCACGCGTTGAAAAACGGCATCCAGTCGATGTAGTTCTTCAGTACGCCGAGGTCGACATCGTCGAACACGCGCGTGCCGGAGAACGACGGCGCCGGCGGCACGTAGTTCTTCCAGTCGCCGCTGAACCGGTTGTCGCGCGCCTGGCCGAGCGTCAGCTGCGGCGCGAGCCGCGACTTTCCGGCATGACGATCGCGGCGCCGCGCGTTTTCCTCGCGCGTCTTCCTGACCAGTTCGGCGCGGTTGTTCGGGGTGACCAGCGCCTGCGCGACGCCGACGGAGCGCGACGCGTCCTTGACGTAAATCACCGGACCTTCGTACTTCGGTTCGATCTTGACCGCGGTGTGCGCGGGCGACGTCGTGGCGCCTCCGATCAGTAGCGGCAGGTCGAATTTCAGCCGCTGCATTTCGCTCGCGACGTGAACCATCTCGTCGAGCGACGGCGTGATCAGGCCGGACAAGCCGATGATCTGCGCGTTCTCGCGGCGCGCCGTTTCGAGGATTTTCTGGCAGGACACCATGACGCCGAGATCGATGACCTCGAAGTTGTTGCACTGGAGGACGACGCCGACGATG
>CALKYK010000281.1 GCA_938003715.1 uncultured Gammaproteobacteria bacterium | reverse complement strand
CCGCCGAAAGTTCGCGAGTCGCGGCAAGGTACGCCTTTTCAGCCGCCGGCAGCACGTCGCCGACGGCGGTGCCATGCAATGCGGAGATCCGGAGCTGCTTCGCGTAGTCGAGGAACGGCAGCTTGCGCTCCAGGCCGTCCAGCATCTTCCGGCGCGCGTCGGCGTCGAGGCCGTCCCACTTGTTCGCCGCGACGACCAGAGCCCGGCCACGCTCGACGGCGAGGCCCATCAGGCTCACGTCC
Source organism: uncultured Gammaproteobacteria bacterium (assembly GCA_938003715.1). Lineage (GTDB taxonomy): Bacteria > Pseudomonadota > Gammaproteobacteria > Steroidobacterales > Woeseiaceae > SZUA-117. The sequence goes on along the minus strand of CALKYK010000281.1, from coordinate 3,319 downwards.
TGGTCGGTTACTCCCTCTCGGGAATCGAGCACGGCGATCACGACCTGTGCTTTTTCCATCGCCTGCAGCGCCTTGATGACGCTGAATTTCTCGACGGTATCGTGCACTTTCGCGCGCCGCCGGACGCCGGCGGTATCGATCAGCAGGTACTGCTTGCCGTCCCGCTCGAACGGCACGCTGACGCTGTCGCGCGTCGTTCCCGGCTGGTCGAATACGACCAGCCGATCCTCGCCGATCAGCCGGTTGATCAGCGTCGACTTGCCGACGTTCGGACGACCGATGACCGCGATTCGCAACGCCTTGCCCGGTTTCTCCTCGACCGTCATCGGACTCTCGTCATCGACGAACGGCGCGAGAATGTCGTCCATCAGCGGTCCGATCCGGTCGCCGTGGGCGGCTGAAATCGCAACCGGTTGCCCCAGCCCGAGCGCGTGAAATTCACTGCCAGCGATCGCCTGCTCCAGTCCTTCCGCCTTGTTCACGGCGAGGCGCACGGACTTCGCGTGCTTGCGGGCCAGCGCCGCCACGTGCTCGTCGGCCGCGGTCAGCCCGCTGCGGCCATCCACCAGCACGATCGCAACGTCGGCTTCGGTGAGCGCCCGTTTCGTTTGTTCGACCATCAGCTCGTCGATGCCGGCTTCGCCGCCGGCCACGCCGCCGGTGTCGATGACGAGGTAGGGAACGGGACCGAGCCGGCCGAAACCGTACTGGCGATCGCGGGTCAGGCCCGGGTAGTCGGCGACGATCGCGTCGCGTGAGCGGGTCAGGCGATTAAAGAGTGTCGACTTGCCGACGTTGGGTCGGCCGATGATCGCGATGACGGGCAGCATGGCGCGGGCCTCGCATCGTGTCCGGTCAGCCTGCGTCGTCCGCCGCGTCGGCGGCGTCCTGCGGCGGAGGCTGCTCGATTTCGAACGCGGCAAGCGTGCCCGATTCGCTCTGCACGAACAGGCGCGTGCCCATGACCACCGGTGCGCCCGAGATCATGCCCTTGCCGACGCGTACGCGGGCGACGGGCCGACCGTCAAAGTTGGAGAAGAAATGCACGTAGCCTTCGAAGTCGCCGACGACCACCGCCGGGCCGTACGCGACGGGCGCGGTCGGTTCGCGGCGCAGCAGCGCGTCCTGGCGCCAGACCTCATTGCCGTTCCGTCGCAGCAGCGCGACGAGTTCGCCGCTGGCCTCCATGACGTACACGTTGTTCCAGTCGGCGGCGAGACCCGCATGCGCCGACAGTTCGAGCGCCCACAGTACCTGCCCCGACTCGGCCGCGATCGACGCGGTGCGGCCGTTGTAACCCGACGCGTAGATGTCCTGGCCGACCGCGGCCATCATGCCGTCGACGTCGGCAAGACGTTCGAGATCCGAGCGGCCGGACGGCGGCGTCAAAATCGCTTCCCAGTCGCGCGAGCCGTCGAGCAGGTTGACCGCAATAAGGCGTCCATTGTCGAAACCGGCGATGACCGAATTGCCGACGATGATCGGCGCCGAGGACCCGCGCAGCGTCAGTGCCGGCAGGCTCTGGTCCAACGTCCAGCGCGCCGATCCGTCGAAGGCGGAATAAACGCGCAGTCGTCCGTCGATCGTGTAGACGACGACGGCATCCTGATGCACCAGCGGGCGGGCCAGCGTTTCGCCACCGACGTTGGTCCGCCAGCGCTCGCTGCCGTCCTCGGATGCCAGCGCAATCAGGTCGCCGTCGTAGCCCGCCACAACGACGAAATCGTTGCCGACGCCGGGTCCGGCGGACAACGTGACGTCCGTATCGACGCGCCAGATGCGTCGCCCGGTCTCCGGATCGAAGGCATTGACTCTACCGTCGTAACTTGCGGCGTATACACGATTGCCGTCACCGGCCGGCGCGAGCCCGACGCGCAGGAACTCCGAGCCGCCGCCGACCTTCTGGCTCCAGAGCCTGTTCACCTCGAGCGAGGTTTCGAAGTCGACGAGTTTCTTCGGCTGAAGCTCCTCGTCCTCGTCGTTGCCGAAAATGCCGCAGCCGGACACGAGCGCCAGCGCGGCCGACACGGCGGCCAGGCGCGAAATCCTCGCGAACGGGGTGTGCGGCGCGCGGCTCATTCGGTGCCTTCGGTTTCCGTCCCGGCCTGCTCCGCGACCTCGTCGACGAGCGCCTCGGCGGCTTCCTCGAGCGCCGGCTCCGGGGGGACGACCGCCGTGTCCGGGCTGGACGCATCGGCCGCCGGCAGGTCGTTGATCTTGAGCTGGATGATGTTGAAGTCGACCGTGCGCGCGACCGGGTCGTCGTTCAGCGCCGCGACGTAGGCGGCTTCCGCCTTTTCGTACTCTTCCATCGCGACCCAGGCGTCACCCAGCACCTCGTGGTAGCGGGACGCGAATGCGTGGTCCATCGGACCGTCGAGCAGCGCCACGGCCTCCTCGGGCTTGTCCTGGTAAAGCAGGATCTTCGCGAGGCGCAGCCGCCCGACCAGCGCCAGCTCGCTGTCGGGATCGTTCGCTACGAGCTCGCGCAGCGCATTCGCGGCATCCTCGTCGCGGCCCATGTCCATGTAGAGCCGCGCCAGCGCCAGCCGCGACTGACTTGCGTACGGCGTGTTTTCGTACTCGTCGAATATGCGGTTCGCCGCTGCCAGCGCGTCGTCGACGTCGCCGTCGCCGGTCGCGCGCATGACCTCTTCGTACAGCGCCGACGCCGACGTGCGCGCGCTTTCGACGCTCGAACGCCAGTAGTTGAAGCCGCCCAGCAGCACGATGCCGAGCACGATGCCGCTGACCACGAAGGTGCCGTTTTCAGACCACCACGCCCGCAGCGCGTCCAGTTGTTCCTTTTCGCTTAAGTCTTCCACTCGTCTATGCCTTTCCGTCCGTCGCCGCCCGGCCGCCGAGCCGCTGTTTCACGGCATCCGCCAGCGCGCCGAACGGCACGTCTTCCTGATCCTCGTCCGTTCGCAGCGGCTTTACCGCCGCGACCTCGCGGCTCACCTCGTCCTCGCCGAGGATGACCGCCACCACAGCGCCGCTTCGGTCGCCGCGCTTCAGCTGCGACTTGAAGACCACGCCGTCGAGATTCAGCTCGACGACCGTTCCCGGCAGCTCGTCGCGCAGCGTCTCGGACACGCGCATTCCCGCATCGAGCGCGTTATCGCCGACCGCGACGACGTAAACGTCCGCCGCTGCATCCGGCACCGTGCCGCCGCTGGATTCGTACAGTGCGACGAGTCGTTCCATGCCCATCGCCCAGCCGATCGCCGGCGTCGGCCGGCCGCCCAGTTTCTCGACCAGGTTGTCGTAGCGCCCGCCGGAGCAGACGGCGCCCTGCGCGCCGAGCGCATCGGTGACC
>CALKYK010000280.1 GCA_938003715.1 uncultured Gammaproteobacteria bacterium | reverse complement strand
TCGTCAGCCCGTTCCTCGTCAAGAACCTGATGCTGCACGGGCACGACGGCGAGGAATGGTTCTGGGACACGCTCGTGGATGCGGATCTCGCGAACAACAGCGCGAGCTGGCAATGGGTCGCCGGTTCCGGCGCCGACGCGGCACCGTACTTTCGCATCTTCAACCCGGTAACGCAGGGAAACAAGTTCGACCCCGACGGCGATTACGTGCGCAAGTACGTGCCCGAGGTCGCCGCGCTGCCGGATAAGTACCTGCACAGCCCATGGGAGGCGCCGGAAGACGTTCTCGAAAAAGCCGGCGTCGAACTGGGCGAGACTTATCCCGAACCGATCGTCGATCTCAAGGAGTCCCGCGAGCGCGCGCTCGATGCGTTCAAGTCGATTTCGGGATCGGACGACGGACCGCGCGCCGCTGGTCGCGGTCCCTGCCCTCTGCTAGCATCGTCGCATGGCGCTCACGCTGTACGACTATCCATATTCCGGACACGCGCACCGGCTGCGCCTGTTCCTGTCGCTGCTCGGGCTCGACTACGAACGTGTCCCGATCGACATGCGCAACGGCAAGCACAAGACAACGGAGTACCTGAAGTTGTCGCCACTCGGGCAGGTGCCGACGCTCGTCGACGGGGACTTCGTCGTGACCGACTCCTGCGCGGCACTCGTCTACCTCGCGAAGACTTACGGAGGCGCAAACTGGCTGCCGGACGATGCGAAAGGGGCCGCGCGCGTCCAGCGCTGGCTGTCGACGGCATCCGGCGAGCTGTATCGCGGCCCGGTCGTCGCGCGCGCGGTCAAGCAGTTCGGTCGCGACTGGGACTACGACAGTGCCGTCGCCTGGTCGAAACGGCTGTTCGACTGGATGCAGGCGGAACTCGACGACCGACAGTGGCTCGCCGCGGATCACGCAACGATCGCCGACGTGGCGATGTACACGTATATACGCGTCGCCGACGAGGGTGACATCGATCTCGCGCCCTACCCGGCGATCCAGCGCTGGCTCGGCGACGTCGAGAGTCTGGACGGCTTCGAGCCGATGCCGCGTATCAGCGGCTGATCGCGCCAGCGGCGCTTGAATCCTCCGTCGCGTCCGCGGCGATTTAACCGATTCCCGCCGTTCAGCCGCTGTTCAGTGCGGCGCCCCTACCTTGCGACGTTCACGCTGCGTTCGCAGCGCGGTTCAACGTATGCAGAAGGAAAACGCTCATGAGGAAACTGACAGTTACACTGCTTGGCCTGTCGGTGTTCGGCTCGCAGGCGGCACTGGCTGATCCCGGGCTCACGCTCGGCGCATCCGCGGGATACGTCAACATAGAGGACGACGAACCGGGGTTCACGTTCGACGCGACCGATACCGGCTACAAGCTGTTCGCGAGCTACACGTTCGCCAATTCGCTGGGCATTGAAGGCAGCTATATCGACTTCGGCAAACCCGATGACGTCGTGCTGGGCCTGCCCGGCGAGATCGACGCGTCGGGTCTCGGGCTTTACGGCGTCGGCAACCTGCCGCTGTCGGACAGCGTCGACCTGTTCGCCAAGGCCGGCATCGTGTCCTGGGAAGCCGATTCGATTATCGACGGTGTACTCGTCGGACGCGATGACGACAACGACCTGGCCCTCGGCCTGGGCGCACGGTGGAATTCGGCGGGCTCATTCGGGCTGCGCGCGGAATTCGACTGGTTCGACATTTCCGGCGCCGACAGTGTCTGGATGGCCTCGGTCGGCTTCGAACTGCGCTTCTAGCGCGTAGCGGTGCGCCGTCGGGGGCGCGGCGCATCCGTTTCGACGCGCAAACTACAGGAAACTCAAGAATTTGCGGCACCGGCCGACTCCTTCGCTAACGGAGTCACGCCGGCGTTTCGCATGCCCCGAAAAAGTATCGCTTCCTACCTCGACGCCGGGTCGATGCGCCTTTTCGCCGGGCAGATCCTGGACGCGCTGCCAAATGCGAGCGCGGTGGCGATACACGACCTCGACGGTCATCTCGCCTGGTGCGGGCCCGATGCCCGCGACGCGCAGCGCTGGGACGTCAACCCGTTCATGCGCGACGAGGTGCCGGGCCCCGGCTTCTGCGAGCGCCTCGACGATCGCAAACTCGCCTACGTCTTTTACCTGCACCGCAAGGACGAGGAACGGCCGATCGCGACCCTGGGCGTGCAGATCGATGCCGCATCGCCGGTCAGCTTCGAGCAGGTCTACGGCGAACTCGATCCGATCCTGCGCTGCATCGAACGGCAGGTCGAAATCAACGCGGAACTCTCAGCCGTCCGTCGCATTACCGACGAAGGACGCAGGGGCGTCGAACTGCTGCTCCGGATGGACGAGCTCGACAACCAGGCAGGTCCGCACGACATCCTGCGCAAGGTCCTTGAGCTCGCTGCAGGGCACTTCAAGGCGGAACTTGCCGCCGTCATCATCCCGAACCTCGGCATCCAGGAGGCATGGCCGGAAAGCCTGCTGATGGACCGGTCGACGTCGAAAGCGGTAATGGCGACCCTCGGTTCGCTCGTTACCTCCGCAAAAATGCACCGGCAGGTGCTGCTGTCGGATGCGCACCTGCAGACGCGGGGCGTCGCCGGCCTGTCGGCCGACGAACCGAAGGTGCTCTGCTCGCCGATCGTCAATTCGAAAGACGATGTGATCGGCGTATTCGTGCTGATGGGCCCGAACGGGTACACGAACGAAAACGTGCGGCTGAGCCGCGGGATCTGTGCCAAGATCAAGTCGTTGACGCGCACCGCGGACCAGCTCTCCGACGACCATTTTTCGCGCCACGGCTTCCTGCAGCACGTCGCGGGCGTCATCCGGCGGCACCCCGACCGGTCGCACGCGATGCTGTACGTCGACGTCGACAAGCTGCACGTCATCAACGACAACTTCGGCCACATGGCCGGCGACCAGGTCATCCGCACCGTCAGCCGCATCATCGACGAGATCGCGGGCCGGGACGACGCGATCTCGCACCTGAACGGCGACAACTTCGGGTTGTTCCTGCGCGACTGCGACGAAGAAAAGGCGACGGAAAAAGCAAACCTGCTGCTCGATACGCTCGCCCGCGAAGAGATTCACTATAACGACAGGTCGATGCAGACCACGGCAAGCATCGGAATCGCCCTGGTGCCGGAGGTCGTGCAGGATGCGGCCGCTGCACTGAACACCGCCGAGGTCGCCGCACGCTCGGCGAAGAGCCGCGGCGGCAACCGCGTCGTGACGTTTCGCGATCTCGATGCGAGCGTCGTCCAGCGGCGCAGCGACCTCGACCAGGTCAACACCCTCCAGCACGCAATCATGCAGAACCGCTTCGAGCTGTACGCGCAGCCGATCGTCGCGCTGGACGAGGACGAGAACCGGTACCGCTACGAGATCCTGGTCCGCATGCTCGACGCCGACGACCAGCTGCTGCCCCCGGACAAGTTCCTGCCCGCGGCCGAACGCTACCAGATGATGTCGGCGATTGATCGGTGGGTCATCCGCAATACGCTCGACGCACTCGGCAGCTCCAACAACCTGCTCGAGATCAATCTCGCGAGTTTCAGCATCAACATCTCGGCGCAGTCGCTCGCCGACGACGACTTTCTCGAGTACCTCGAGTCGCAAATCTCGGAGTGCGGCGTGTCACCCGACTCGCTGTGCTTCGAAATTACCGAGACGGCCGTCGTACGCAACCTCGAACGCGCGCAGCGCTGCATCCGCCGGCTGCGCAAGCTCGGCTGTCGCCTCGCGCTGGACGATTTCGGCACCGGCTACTGTTCCTTCGCCTATCTGAAGGACCTGCCGGTGCAATACATCAAGCTCGACGGCGTATTCGTGCGCGACCTGCTCGAGAACCCTTTGTCGGAGGCAATCGTGACCTCCGTGGCCTCGCTCGCCGCCGTCATGAACTGCTCGACGGTCGCGGAGCACGTCGAAAACGATCTCGTGATCCAGCGCCTGCGCCAGCACGGCATTGATTTCGTCCAGGGCTTCGGTATCGCCAGGCCGCGACCGCTGGCACAGGCGATCGACGAAATGGGGCCGCCGGTGCAGGCGGAGATCGACACGGTCACGGCCGGGCACCAGGCACGCTGAGCCCCCGCGCTGTCCGCGGCGCGCCCGGTTTGGCTATGATGGGTTTTGTAAACTCCAGACGGCCGGAAAACCGGCGGAGGCCCGGATCGTGAACCGCTCAGAACGCCTGCACGCACTTCTCCTCGGCGCTTTTCTCGCGCTGCTGCCGGTTGCCGGCGCGGCGGATACGATCGCCGTGATCGGCACCGGATCGGTCGGTGGCGCGCTGGGACCG
>CALKYK010000279.1 GCA_938003715.1 uncultured Gammaproteobacteria bacterium | reverse complement strand
TTCTTCATTTTCGAGCGCAGCGTGCTCGGCGGAATGCCGAGCCTTTCCGCGGCACCCCCTTTGCCGCCGACGACCCAACGGCACTGCTGCAGCACCGACTCGATGTGCGAGCGCTCCGCCAGTTCGAGTTTTTCGGACGCGACATTCGCCTCCGGCGACGACGTTTCGGCGTGCAGTGGCTCGGCGAGTTCCAGGACGCTCGACGTCGATGAGATCAGCGCGCGCTGGATGACGCCCTCGAGCTCGCGAACGTTGCCCGGCCACGAGTAGTCGCAAAGCTGCTCCATCATCGTCGCGGAAATCGCGCTGATCTCCTTGCCGAGCTGCGGCGCATGCTTGCGCACGAAATGTTCGGCAAGCAGCGGCACGTCGCCCTCGCGTTCCGACAGCGGCGGCAATGCGACCGGAAACGTGTTGATGCGGTAAAAAAGATCGGCGCGAAATTCGCCGCGATCCACGGCCTCCTGCAGGTTGCGGTTGGTGGCCGCCAGCAGGCGCACGTCGACGCGAATGGTGTCGCTGCCGCCCACGCGCTGGAACTCGCCTTCCTGCAGAACCCGCAGCAGCTTGCCCTGCAGCTCCAGGGGAAAGTCGCCGATTTCGTCCAAAAACAGCGTACCGCCATCGGCGAGATCGAAGCGGCCGCGCTTCTTTTTCATGGCGCCGGTGAACGCCCCTTTTTCGTGCCCGAAGAGCTCGCTCTCGATCAGGTTCGGCGGCAGCGCGGCGCAGTTCACTTTCACCAGCGGTCGCTCGGAACGTGTACTGCGCTCGTGGATGGCTCGCGCGATCAGCTCCTTGCCGGTGCCGGTTTCGCCCTGGATGAGCACCGGCGTCGTGGTTGCGGCGACCTGCGACACCTTGGTCAGGCACTGCCGCAGCACCTTGCTTTCGCCGACCAGCTCGTCGAATCCGTGCGTCGAACTGATTTCCTCGCGCAGGTAGACGTTCTCGGCCTCGAGCCGTTCCTTTGCGCGTTTAAGGTCGTCGAGCACGTCGTCGAGCTTGCGACGCGCGAGTATGCGCAGCACGACGTTCGCAAACAGATTCGCGAGCACGCGCAGGTCGGCCATCTCGACCTCGTTCAGGTGGCGTGCTGTTTTTGCGTTGCCGAACGAAACCGCGCCGAGTACCTGAGCGGATACCATCAACGGAAGGATGACGGTGGACTGCAATCCGAAGGACCGTAGTGCGGCACCGTCGCGCGCCGCCTCGTCGGGCAATTCGTCGACGGAGCCGATGACCACCGCCTCGCCGCCCAGCACCTTCTTCGCGATCCAGGGATAGTTGTCGACGCTCGGCTCGACGTTCGGCGCCGTCCCTTGCTCGTTCCAGTGATACAGCAGGTCGCCGCGCTCGTCGTCGTCGCCGATCCAGACCAGCGTTGCGCGTTCGAAGCCGAAGTACAGGCACACCTGCTCGATGCAGCGGGTCAGCGCCTTGTCGATCTGTCGTGCCGGCGTGGTGACGAGTCGCGACGAGATCTCGGCCACCAGCCGCTGGAACTGGTGCCGGTCGGACAGTTCCGCTTCGGTGCGCTTCTGCGCTTCGATGTTTTTTTCCGCGCCCCAGATCCGGACCAAGGCGCCCCGCTGCACGACGCCGGTCAGGCTGACCAGCAGCGCCCTCGACTCACCATTTGGTTCGGTGTAGGCAAGTTCGTAGTCCGCAAGGCGATAGCCGTTTTCGATGAAACGGCGGAAAAACCTTTCGTGGACGTCCGTGTCGAGCGACGAATCCATGTCTGCGAACGCGGTACCGATGGCCGCCGCCGCCGACGATTTTCCGAGGGACTCGGCAAATGCCTGGTTGCATTCGATCAGCACGGCATCGTAGCTGCGTGCGATCTGCTCCTCGATCGGCAGATCGATCGCCACCGGCGGCCGAAACTCGAAGCAATACACGCTGTCCGGCGTCTGTTCGACGAGGGAGCGAAAACGGATTTCCGACTCGTACACGCTGTCACGGGCAGCGGCGATCTGCGCCTCGGACTCCCGCAACTGCTGGTCGAGCCGCCGCCGGTGCGCGCCGTTCAGCACGATGCCCGCGCAGATCAGGCCGAGCGACAGCAGCGACACGACCCAGCGCAGCTCGAGATGCAGGAACGTCATCAGCTCCATCGCGCGCTGCCTGCCGGCGATCTCGGCGATCACCGTCATCACGACGAGGTCGGTGAGGTAAAAGAGGCCGGTCGTGACGGCGCCGACGACGATCAGGCTGCGACCCGGCATCGACACGGCGCCCCGGCGCCCGAGCATGCCGAAGCGCCCGGCTACGATCAGCGTGGTCGCGATCAGACCGATGACGATCAGGTCCAGTACGATCATGGTCGGCATCGACGACCAGATCATCGGCAGGTGGCCTCGGCCCGTGCCGGCATCAATCCGCCTCCTTGTGTGCGACCATCGGCGGGCAAACCAAATATGGTCGTGAGCGCCAATGTCTCCGTTTTCGCCGCGGTGGCAGCGTCCATCATCGCGTCATTGTCCGTGTCGGTCAATCGATCTCCGGTCTCCGGCCCGGGATCGTGAAAATTTTGCCCACCGTACTAAAATAAGCACGATAAATGTTTGTCTACAAAACGTTTCCGCGCAAACCCGGTGGCGTGATCGGGCCCCGCTGCCGCGGCGCAGCAATTTCCGTCATCGGCAGCTGATTTCGATTGCAAGACCAGGGCACGACATGTCGTGCCCGTGGCGAAATATCGTGCTTTGCGCCTGCGCGCCGTGTCCAGCGAACGGCGGGCAGCAATGCACAAGTGATTGATTTTCATCCAAATCAACGAACAGCGGTCATTCTGGCACGGTTTCTGCAATGCAATATAGGGAACGTTTACAGGATGTTAGCAAGCGGTTGCGGGGCCGCCACGACATCCTTGCACGGAGACTGGCATGAGCAGGAACGAGGAACGACTCAATATACTTCTGGTCGGTGACGATCCACGCAAGGTCGGCGTCATCCGCGACGCGCTGGAGCAGAGCGGCACGCGCTGCCGCCTGCACACCGTCGGCACCGGTTCGAGCATGGCGAAATACCTGCAGCGCAAGGAACCCTACGTCGATGCGCCGCAGCCGCACCTGATCCTGTTCGATTTCCTCGAGGCCGACGAGCGCCACCTGGAAACGCTCGGCCGCATCAAGGCGGACAGGAACCTCGACAACCTGCCGATCGTGGTGCTGACGGTCCCCGCCACCGAGCAAATGCTGGAACGCGCGCACGCGAATCCGGACGACGAATGCGTGATGTTCTCGCCTATCGAACTGAACGAATTCCTGCGCTCGATGAATGCCTTCCGCATCGACCGTTTCGTCAATGCCGTCAAGCTGCTGGCGAAGCTCGGCTTCGTGCTGGTTCGGGTCAAGGCCAATTTCGACCAGCCGGTACCGACCGTGAGCAACGGCGAACGGCACCGGATCCCGATCGCCCAGGCCAACAAGTAGCAGCCCTCGAACGGCTCGTTGCGGCCCGCAGCAAGCCCCCGTTGCCGCTGCGCGCGCCGCTCCGTCCCGGCTTTCCCGCTTCGGCGCGCGGCCACTAAAGAATCGCCTTCCGGGGCCGCTATTTAAGGGGTATGCACTTGCCGGGGCGGCGGGCGTGCCTCAGTCACGTCGCCGCGGTGTCAAGCCCGGGTCGAATCGATGGTAGAACAGGCCGGACGCGCCATTGCAGGAACCGAGCGCCAGTCCTCGCTGCGCGCCCACGTCTTCCGCCTGCTCGAAAACGCCCGGGACGGAGACTTGGCGAGCCGGGTCGTCGACCTGTTCCT
>CALKYK010000278.1 GCA_938003715.1 uncultured Gammaproteobacteria bacterium | reverse complement strand
CTGTCCGTGAGTATGGCTCGTGTCAGGAGCCGTGCAGTACTTCGTCGAGGGACTCGCGTATTCCGGCCAGCAGCTTGTCGACCGGCTCACCGGCGCCGATCTGCTCTTCGATGTCGTCGAGCGAGGCGACGAGATCCTCGTAGGCGTCCCTGTCGCCGTAGCCCAGGATCGCGCCGAGTTCGAGCTGCTCCCTGATGTAGGAGAGGGCATCTTCGAGCTGCCGGAGTTCCTCGTCATTACGCTCCTCCTTCGATGCCAGGTCATTTGCGACCTCGAGCATGCCGCCGGCGCGCAGGATCGGCAGCGGCAGGATATGGTCCTCCAGCACCATCGTGTTCAGCGCGGCCTGCAGTCGCTCGGTGGCTTCCCCGATCTTCCCGGCATCGATCAGCGGCGTAACGGCCTTGATCGCGTCGGGATAGGTCGCAAGGGGCAGGCTGTGTACGGTGATGACGATTTCGCTGCCCATGCCGTCGAGTATGTGCCGGGCTTTCTGTATATCGCCGTCTTTTAGCGCTTTGCGCGCGATGTCGATCGCCGTTTCGATGGACTCGGTCGTCGCGTAGAGATCGTGACTGCGAATCGAAACGTCGGTCGCCGCAAGGGCGAGTTCCGGGTCCCGCGCGACGATCAGCTCGAGCTTGCCGGCTGCAAACGCCAGCGCGTCGAGCGCCTCGTCAATACGATCCTCTTCCAGCGCCGTCAGCGCTTCCCTGGATTTCTGCAGCGCATCGACTGCATCCTCGAGAATCGCCTTGCGCAGTTCCTGGGTTTCCGCGTTAGCCTCGGCCTGAACATCGGCTTCCACCGCCTCGGTTGCAGGCGTTGAATCGGGCTCCGCCGGTTCGTCCGCAAAGGCAGGACGTGTCAGGCAGAGCAGGAAGGCAAGACAAAACGCAAACCATGCTTTTTGCAATGTTCCTCCGATCACTTTCTGATTCCTCCTGTCAGATTGAACCAACGGCGTCCGGCCGGATCGGCCGGATGCCACGGAAATGCCGGCCGCGCAATATGCGCGGCGGTACGGTTATCAGTGCACTGTGATGCGTTTCGAGCGCTGGCTTCGTGATTTCGGCAGCGACACGGTCAGCACGCCGGCACGGTAGCTGGCCTTGGCCTTGCTGTCATCGACTGCTGCCGGCAATCGCACGTCGCGTGCGAAGGGGCCGTAAGCGCGTTCCCTCACGTGGTAGTGCCCTGGTGTTTCCTCGCGCGCGAGCTTCTTTTCACCGCGAACGACCAGCACCTGATCGACAACCTCGATGTCGAAGTCGCTGGCCTCGAGGCCCGGAACCTCGAGCATTACCTGAATCGAATCGCCGTCGTCGGTGACTTCGGCGGCCAGCAGCCCCCAGCGGGCTGCGCGGCTGACGATACGGTCCTCGGCCGATTCGACGTCGCCGCGGGCGGTTCCTGGCTGAAAGCGCGTCAATGCGTCGCCGGCGAGTTCGCGAAGTTCGCGCCAGCCAACGGTCAGGGAATCCCAGGCTTTCGAAAAGCCTTCCCTGATCTGATGCAAAGTACTCATCACTTCCTCCTCGAGTCGAAAACTGCCTCATTTCCGCCCCAGATAGGGGCGGTCGCGAAACGTTCAAGGGCAAAAAAAGAGGGGCCGTTGCCGGCCCCCCGGAGGGAACGCGGGTGCACGGAGGCACCCGCTGACGATTGAGGAGATTGCGTACCGACGCAATCCCTTATTGCAGCTCAGGCCGCAACCTTGATCCGGCGCGGCTGGGCTTTCGCCTGCTTGGGGATCGAGATTTCCAGGACGCCGTTGCGGTCGCTGGCCCTGACCTTGTCGGCATCGACGGTATCCGGCAGGATGAAACGCCGATGGAAGCGGCCGTGGCCGCGCTCGCTGCGATGGCTGATCATCTGTTCGCCTTCCGGCGCAGCCTGCATGTGGCGCTCGCCGCTGATCGTCAGCACGCCGTTGTCGAGCGTGATCTCGACCGCCTTGGGATCCACGCCCGGCAGGTCGACGAAAAGCTGGAACCGGTCGTCGAACTCGGAGATGTCGACGGTCGGTACCCAATCGGCGGTGACGCCGCTGCTTTCCGTGTCGCCAAACGCCCGGAACAGGCGATTGATCTCGTTCTGCAGCTCGCCGACGCCCCACGGGTTGTAACGAACCATTGCCATTTTGCTCACCTCCTGACTGAAGAATTCTATGCTTCAAGCGCTGACGCGCTGGCTCCTAAGTAAGGCGGTCCGGGCGGATTTCAAGGGCATCTTGAAAAATTCGGCGGCCGGACCTATGCCTAGGCGCAAAGGTTTCTTCGGAGGTCCCTAGACCATGGATTTTGCGATTCGACGGGCCCGGGAGGTCCTGGCCTGGTCCGGCCTGATGCTCTTGTGCTCGGGCGCTGCGATGGCGCAGTGGCCGGCGGAACTGAACGAGAACGGCCGGCCGACGCTGGCACCGCTGCTGGAGGAGGTCACGCCGGCCGTGGTCAACATCGCCGTTACCGGCCGCCAGACGATGCGGCGCAATCCCCTCTATGACGATCCGTTTTTCCGGCGATTCTTCAACATGCCGGAGCAGGGTCCGGTCGTGCCGCGGCAGAGCGTCGGCTCCGGCGTCATCATCGACGCGCGGGAAGGCTACGTGCTGACCAACCACCACGTCATTGCCAATGCGGACAGCGTGATCGTGACGCTGCAGGACCGGCGCCGATTCGAGGCAGAGGTGATCGGCAGCGACGAGGGCACCGACATCGCGCTGCTCAGGATCGACGCCGACAGGCTCAAGGCGCTGCGCCTGGGCGATTCCACGCGCCTCAGGGTCGGCGACTTCGTGGTCGCCATCGGCAATCCGTTCGGCCTCGGCCAGACGGTCACGTCCGGCATCGTCAGTGCGCTGGGCAGAAGCGGGATCAACGTCGAAGGCTACGAGGATTTCATCCAGACCGACGCCTCGATCAATCCGGGCAATTCCGGGGGCGCGCTGGTCGATCTCGACGGCAACCTGGTCGGAATCAACACCGCGATCATTGCACCCTCGGGCGGCAACGTCGGCATCGGTTTCGCGGTGCCGACGCACATGGCGAAGGCGGTCATGGAGCAGCTGCTCGAATACGGCGAAGTCCGTCGCGGGCGGCTCGGCGTCATCATCCAGGACGTCACGCCGGATCTGGCGGAGGCGCTGGATCTCGAAACGATCGAGGGCGCGGTCATCACCCAGGTCGAGCCGGGTTCCGCCGCCGAGGACGCGGGCCTGCGTGCGGGCGACGTGGTCGTCGAGCTCGACGGCCGGCCGGTTGCAGGCTCCGCCGCGCTCAGGAACCTGATCGGACTGATGCGCGTCGGCGAGGAAGTCGAGGTCACGGTCCTGCGTGACGGGCGCCGCCGCACGATCGACGTCGAAATCGGCCGTGCCGGCACAACGAGCCTCGCCGGCGGCCAGTCGTTGCCGAAGCTGTCCGGCGCCGAGTTCCGCAACCTGGACGCCACGCACCCGCGCTTCGGTGACGTGCAGGGCGTGCTGGTCGCGAACGTCGAGCAGGGCAGCCCGGCCTGGCGCAACGGATTGCGCGCCGGCGACGTGATCATGGGCGTCAACCGGCGCGCCGTGGCAAATCTCGACCAACTGTCACAGGCGCTCGAACAGGCCGGCCCGACCGTGGCGCTGAACATCCTGCGCGGCAACGCGCGGCTGTTCCTCGTCATCCAGTAGTTGCCGGGCCGTGGAGTGCGGCAGATGGAATTCAAGGACTATTACAAGACGCTGGGTGTTGCGCGCGATGCGAGTGGCGACGAGATAAAGCGTGCCTACCGGCGCCTCGCGCGCAAATATCACCCGGACGTCAGCAAGGAGGCGGATGCCGAAGCGCGCTTCAAGGAAGTGCGCGAGGCCTACGAGGTGCTGAAGGACGAGGAGAAGCGCTCGGCATACGACCGCTTCGGCAAGGACTGGAAGGCAGGACGCGAATTCCGGCCGCCGCCCGGTTTCGACCGCGAGTTTTCCTTTTCGGGAGGCGACTTCGGCGGCCAGCGAAACGAGGGCTTCAGCCGCTTTTTCGAAACGCTGTTCGGCGAGGGATCGCCGTTCGGCGGCGAATTCGAAGACAGCGCTTTTCGCGGCCGGGACGTCAGCGTGCGCATTTCGATCTCGCTCGAGGATGCCTATCGTGGCGCCACGCGGCAGCTCACGATCGAACCGTCGTCGCGCGGCGGCCGCCGCCGCACCCTGAATGTCCGCATCCCGAAGGGGGTCACCGCCGGGCAGCGCATACGCCTGGAGGATCAGGGCACCGCGGGCGGCGACCTGTATCTCGAAGTGCAGTTCGAACCGCACGACACCTTTGCCGTCGAGGGGCGGGACATACACGTGGTCTTGCCTGTGACGCCTTATGAAGCGGCGCTCGGCCGCACGGTCAAGGCGCCGACGCTCGGCGGACCGGTCGATCTCAAGATTCCGATCGGCTCGAGTTCCGGCAAGCGGCTGAGGCTCAAGGGCCGCGGACTGCCGGGGAGCCCGCCAGGCGACCAGTACGTCGAACTCAAAATCGTGCTGCCCCGCCAGGTCGATGCGGCGGCGCGGGCGCTGTACGAAAAACTGGAAAAAACCCAGCCGTACGACCCGCGTCGGACGGTTACGCGCTCGCGGGCGAGAGACGCCGGATGAGCCATACGTTCGACAGCGACGTGCGCGGCGTCGTGCTCGATGCGCGCGTGACATTCGCGGCCGACGAGTTCTGTCGCCTCTGCGGTATCCGGCGTTCGATGCTTGTCGAGATGGTCGACGAGGGCGTCGTCGAGCCGGTGCATGACGCACCGGAGTGGCATTTCGACGGCGTCTCAGTGACCCGCGCGCAACGGGCGCTGCGGCTGGTCGAGGACCTCGGGGTCAACTGGCCCGGCGCCGCACTGGCCATCGACCTGCTGGAACGCCTCGAGCGGCAATCCCGGCGACGACTCGAACCCGCGGCGTAACGACCCGCCAATTGCGTAAACAGGGTCGCTCACCGATAATCCCCGCGGTCTTGCGGGGAGGTAATCCATGAAAATCGGCGTGCCGAAGGAAATTCACGCGGGCGAACGCCGCGTCGCGACGACACCCGACGTCGTCCGGCAGCTGATCGATCTCGGTTTCGAGGTGGCCGTGGAAGCCGGCGCCGGCGCCGAGGCGAGTTATTCCGACGAGGCGTACCGCGAGGCGGGCGCCGACGTCGTCAGCGCTGCGCGGGATCTCTGGCAGCAGTCCGAGATCATCCTGAAGGTACGGCCACCGGAGGGCGACGAGGTCGACTACCTGCAATCCGGGCAGACGCTGGTCTGCTTCCTGTGGCCGGCACAAAACCCGGAACTCCTGAAAACGCTGACGGAGCGCGGCGTTACGGCAATGGCGATGGACAGCATCCCGCGCATTTCGCGCGCGCAAAAACTCGACGCCCTGTCCTCGATGGCGAACATTGCCGGCTATCGGGCGGTCGTCGAGGCGGCACAGCATTTCGGACGTTTTTTCACCGGCCAGATCACCGCCGCCGGCAAGATTCCGCCGGCGAAAGTCCTGGTCATCGGGGCCGGCGTCGCCGGCCTCGCCGCAATCGGCGCGGCCAAGAGCATGGGCGCCATCGTCCGCTCCTTCGACACCCGCCCCGAGGTCAAGGAGCAGGTCGAGAGTATGGACGCCGAGTTCCTGATGCTCGACTTCGAAGGCGAGGACGGGGCCGGCGAAGGCGGTTACGCGAAGGTGATGAGCGAGGAGTTCATCCGCGCCGAAATGGCGCTGTTCGCGGAACAGGCGAAGGACGTCGACATCATCATCACGACCGCGCTGATCCCCGGCAAGCCGGCGCCGCTCCTGATCACCGCCGAGATGGTGCGTTCGATGAAGGACGGCAGCGTCATCGTCGATCTCGCCGCGGAGCAGGGCGGCAACTGCGAACTGACCGAGCCGGACCAGGTGGTCGTGCGCGACGGCGTGACGATCATCGGTTACACGGACCTGCCGAGCCGGCTCGCAGCACAGTCGAGCCAGCTCTATGCGACGAACCTCAAACACCTGCTGCACGACCTGACGCCGGACAAGAACGGCGAGATCGTCGTCGACATGGAAGACGAGGTCATCCGCGGCGCCACGGTCTGCATCGAGGGCGAGACCACCTGGCCGCCGCCCGCACCGAAGATTTCCGCGGCGCCGCCGAAGCCCGCGACCGAAGCGGCGCCGCCGCCCGTAAAAGAGACGAGGAAGCCGTCGCCGGCCGGCCCGATCGCCGCCGTCGTCATCGGCGCACTCGCGCTCCTGGGGCTGGGTGCCGTCGCGCCGCCGTCGTTCATGGCGCATTTCACCGTGTTCGTGCTGGCGTGCTTCGTCGGCTACATGGTGATCTGGAACGTCACGCCGGCGCTGCACACGCCGCTGATGAGTGTGACCAATGCGATCTCCAGCATCATCGTGATCGGCGCGCTGCTGCAGATCAGTTCCGCGGACAGGGTGATCATGTGGATCGCCGCGTTCACCATCCTGATTACGAGCATCAACATCGCCGGTGGTTTCGCCGTGACGCGGCGCATGCTCGACATGTTCCGCAAGTGAGGCCCGCATGTTGAGCGCCGGCATCGTAACCGTTTCCTACATCGCTGCGACGATACTGTTCATCCTCGCGCTCGGCGGCCTGTCGCACCAGGAGACCGCGCGCCGCGGCAACTGGTACGGCATCGCCGGCATGGGCATCGCGCTGCTCGCGACGATCCTCGGCGTCGTTACGCAGCACTACACGATCCTGCTCGTGGCGCTGCTCGTCGGCGGCAGTATCGGCCTGGTGCTGGCGCGACGCGTGCAGATGACGCAGATGCCGGAGCTCGTCGCGATCCTGCACAGCCTCGTCGGTCTGGCCGCCGTCCTGGTCGGCTTTGCCAACTTCATGGATCCGGACGTGCATTTCGAAGGCGTGGAGCAGACGATCCACGCCGTCGAGACCTACCTCGGCGTGCTGATCGGCGCAGTGACCTTTTCCGGTTCCGTCATCGCGTTCGGCAAGCTGTCCGCCCGCATCAGCGGCAAGCCGCTGCTGCTCCCGGCGCGGCACTGGCTGAACCTCGGCCTGCTGCTCGGCGCGATCTGGTTCGGCCGCGAGTTCGTCGTCCAGTCGGCAGCCGGCGACGGCATGTTGCCGCTCATCATCATGACCGTGATCGCGCTCCTGTTCGGCATTCACATGGTCATGGCGATCGGCGGCGCCGACATGCCGGTGGTCGTGTCGATGCTGAACAGCTACTCGGGCTGGGCCGCATCCGCGACCGGCTTCATGCTGTCGAACGATCTCCTGATCGTGACCGGTGCGCTGGTTGGTTCGAGCGGCGCGATCCTGAGCTACATCATGTGCCGGGCGATGAACCGCAGGTTCCTTGCCGTGATCGCCGGCGGATTCGGCACCGAAGGCAGCGCGACGGCGTCGGGCGGCGACGTCGACGGCGAAATCGTGCCGATCGACGCCGACGAGACCGCGGCGCTGCTCGCGAATGCGAAAGAGGTGATGATCGTGCCGGGCTACGGCATGGCGGTCGCGCAGGCGCAGCACACCGTGTTCGAGATCACGAAAGCGCTGCGCGACAAGGGCGTCAACGTGCGCTTCGGCATCCACCCGGTGGCCGGCCGCATGCCCGGCCATATGAACGTGCTGCTCGCCGAGGCCAAGGTGCCCTACGACATCGTCTACGAAATGGACGAGATCAACGAGGATTTTCCCGACGTCGACGTCTCCGTCGTCATCGGTGCCAACGACATCGTCAACCCGTCGGCGCAGGAGGTGCCGGACAGCCCGATCGCCGGCATGCCGGTGCTCGAGGTCTGGAAGGGCAGGACGACGATCGTACTGAAGCGGTCGATGGCGACCGGCTATGCCGGCGTGCAGAACCCGCTGTTCTTCAAGGAGAACACCCGGATGCTGTTCGGCGATGCCAAGGAAAGCCTCGATCTGGTACTCAAGGCATTGTAATTGTGAACAATTGTGGCTATATAACGCCCGGGAATTAGACCGGGTAGACTGCACCCGGATTCGCATCGAGTGCGCCACCGCCGGCTTGGGACCAGGCGGCACGCGCCTCCAACACAGGAATTTGAAGCAATGATCAGACAAGCATTTGTTTGGCTGGCCCTCGTGGCGGCACTGGCCGGGCTGGCGACGCCGGCAGCGGCCCAGGACCGCTACCTCGTACCGTCGTTCGTCTACGTCGACGACGACGAGGATCGCGCCGTCGACGATGAGCTGTCCGGCCTCCAGATCGGTGTCGGGCAGTACCTGAACGACTGGTTCGCCGTGGAAGGCATACTGGGCTACACGGAACACGAAGGCGTCGATACGCTCGACATGACCGAAGCGTCGGTGAACGGCGTCCTGTCATTTCGTCGCGATGCCCTGGTATCGCCGTACCTCATGGCCGGCGCGGGGCTGCTGCACACGGAGTCCGACCTGCTCGGCAACGACAACTCACTGACGCTCACCGGCGGCGGCGGCATCCTGTTCCGGCTCGCGGACAGCGGTGCCTGGCTGCGCCTGGAGCATCGCCTGCGTTACGCGGACGGCAACAGCATCGAGTTCACCGACACGATCACAACGCTCGGCATCCAGATCGCCTTCGGCGAGCGGCCGATGCCGGCGCCGGTCGTGCAGCGTGCGCCGGAAGACCCGGACAGCGACGGCGACGGCGTATCCGACAGCCGTGACGCCTGCCCGAACACGCCCACCGGGCATCGGGTCGATGCCCGCGGCTGCTCGCTCGACAGCGACGGTGACGGCGTTGCCGATGCCGACGACCAGTGCCCGAACACGTTCCGCGGCGCCGCGGTCGATGCGCGCGGCTGCGAGATGGACGACGACGCCGACGGCGTGGTCAACCGCCTGGATCAATGCCCGAACACCGCTGCCGGCGTGCGCGTCGACGTCAACGGCTGCGAGATTCGCGAGGTCATCGAGCTGCCCGGGGTGACGTTCGAGACGAACTCCGATCGATTGCTGCCGGGCGCGGACGACGTGCTGCAGGACGCGGCGGCGACCCTGCGCCGCTATCCCGACCTGGTGGTCGAGGTCGCGGGGCACACCGACAGCCAGGGTGCCGCCGACTACAACCAGGGCCTCTCGGAGCGCCGCGCGTTCACCGTCCGCGACTACCTCATCAATGCAGGCGTCAGCGAGGCGAACCTGAGCGCACGGGGCTACGGCGAAGCCGAGCCGGTTGCCGACAATGCTACGGCTGTCGGCCGGGCGCGGAACCGCCGCGGCGAACTGCGCATCATCGAATAGGGGTGACATGGAATGCCGCCGGGCCCGCAAGGCCCGGCGGTTTTTTTTTGCCGGGGTCAGAGGCCCTGTCTGGCGGCCTGCTGAAAAAGTCTCAGGCGAGTGCGAGACAAGGAAAGGGCGGCCGAGAAAACGCAGTGT
>CALKYK010000277.1 GCA_938003715.1 uncultured Gammaproteobacteria bacterium | reverse complement strand
ATCGCGGCGGTGCTCGCGGAACGCGAGCGCACGGCGTGGCCACCCTTCTCTCGTCTCGCGCTCCTGCGCGCATCGGCCGTGAAGCGCGACGATGCACACCGCTTCCTGCACGCGGCCTGCGAGCTTGCGACGAGGGCCGACGGCGGTGAGGTTCGCATCCTGGGGCCGGTCAGCGCGCCGATGGAACGGCGCCGCGGCCGCTATCGTGCGCAGCTTTTGCTGCAGAGCCGTACGCGCCCCGACCTGCACCGTCTGCTCACCATGCTGCGGCCGCAGCTGGAGGAACGCAGTGAAGCGCGGCGCGTGCGCTGGTCGGTCGACGTCGATCCAATCGAGCTTTTCTGACAAACTTGACGCGCCGCGGCGCGCCGCCGCGGCATCGTACGACACACGCAAGTCGCCAGGGCACACCGTTGAAAGCAAGTATTGCCAGTCTCCTCGAGCACGCCGTTGCCGCCGTGCCCGAATTCGCGGACGCACCCGACGTGACGTCGATCCGGGCGACGGTCGAGCGCGCCCGCGACGCGCGACACGGCGATTTCGCGACCAACATCGCGATGCGGCTCGCTAAATCGGCAGGCATGACACCGCGCGACATCGCGCAGAGAATCATCGCAGCAATGCCGGCGAGCGAACTCGTCGACCGCGTGGACATCGCGGGACCGGGCTTCATCAATTTCACGCTCAGCGACGAGGCGTTTCACCGCGAGATCGGCCTGATCCTCGAACAGGGCGAGGCCTACGGCCGCGGCGAACCGCGCGAAGGACCGAAAGTGCTGCTCGAATTCGTGTCCGCCAATCCGACCGGGCCGCTGCACGTCGGCCACGGGAGGCATGCCGCGTTCGGCGCCACGATCGGCAACCTGCTGCAGGCCGCCGGCTACCCGGTCGACCGGGAGTACTACGTCAACGACGCCGGTCGGCAGATGGACATCCTCGGCGTCAGCGTCTGGCTGCGCATGCTGGAGGCCGACGGCGAGACGATCGCGTTCCCGGACGGCGGCTATCGGGGCGAATACATTCGCGACATTGCCGCGAGCATCGATCGCGACGGACTGCCGGCCGTTGACATCGACAAGGCTTTCGAGCGCCTGCCGCCGGCCGACGATCCTGACGCGCGCGTGGATGCACTGATCGAAGTCGCCGAGACATTGCTCGGCGCCGAAAATTTCGACCGCATCCGCCGCGCTGCGTACGGCTCGATACTGGACGACATTCGCGACGACCTGGCCGAGTTCGGGGTGACGTTCGACCGCTGGTTCTCGGAGCAAAGCCTGACCGACGAGAAGCGCATCGACGACGAGCTCGAAGTGCTCGGCGAGCGGCGCATGCTGTACGAGAAAGACGGCGCTACCTGGTTCCGAGCCACCGACTACGGCGACGACAAGGACCGCGTTGTGGTCCGCGAAAACGGCAAGACGACCTATTTTGCTTCGGACATTGCCTATCACTACGACAAGTGCCAGCGAGGCTACGAGCTGCTCATCGACGTACTCGGCTCGGATCATCACGGCTACGTCACGCGCGTACGAGCCGGGCTCGAGGCCATGGGATACGCCGGCGACAGCCTGGCGGTCGACTTCGTGCAATTCGTCACGCTGTACCGCGGCGGCGAGAAAGTCCAGATGACGACCCGCGGCGGCCGGTTCGTGACGCTGCGCGAACTGCGCGACGAAGTGGGCAACGACGCAACGCGTTTTTTCTACGTGATGCGGTCCAACGACCAGCACCTGGATTTCGACCTGGAACTTGCGAAGAGCCGCAGCAACGACAACCCGGTTTACTACATCCAGTACGCTCACGCTCGTGTTGCGAGCGTATTTCGCCAGCTCAACGAGAAGGAGCTGACGCACGATCGCGAGAACGGTGTCGCAAGTTTTTCCCTGCTGGGGGAAAGCCAGGAAAAGGCGCTGATGTCGTCGCTGAGCCGCTATCCGGAAATCATCGAGCTGGCAGCCGCGAACCGCGCGCCGCAGCATCTCGTTCATTACCTGCGCGATCTCGCCAACGACTTTCACACCTACTACAACGCGCACACGTTCATCGTCGACGACGCTGCATTGCGGGACGCTCGCCTCGCGCTCATCGACGCCGCACGCGCGGTCATCGCGAGCGGGCTTGAGATCCTCGGCGTGTCGGCACCGGACTCGATGTAGCCGACGATGGCGAAGCGCAAGCGTACGAGGCGGAAGAGCAGTCGCGACGAATACCCGGGCTGGGTCTGGATGCTGTTCGGGCTGGCGGTCGGACTGTCTGTGGCATTTGCGATCTACCGCAAATACAACGGGACGCCTGCGCCGGCAGCGGTCGCGCAGCAGCCGGCAAGCCTGCCGCGTTCGGTCGAGGATTCCCCAGCACGCGCGCAGCCCGAGCCGCAGGAAACGGAAGAAAGCCGCTTCACGTTCTACGACATGCTGCCGAAGTTCGAGGTCGTGATTCCGGAGGAAGAGCCGGAGGTCGCGCGGGACAGCGGCCGGACCGTTATCGAACTGCCCGGCGTGTACGTGCTGCAGGCGGGCTCGTTTACCGAGCACGCGGACGCGGACCGGCGCCGCGCGGAGCTCGCGCTGCTCGGGGTCGAATCGCGGGTGCAGCGCGTGACGATCGACGATCGAACGTTTCACCGTGTGCGCATAGGACCGACCGACGACCTGGCAGAGCTGAACCGTATCCGCGCGCGGCTCGGCGAAGCCGACATCGACGTACTGCGGATCCGTCTCGGTGACTAGCGCCAGCGGCAACCCGCTTCACGTCGCCGCACTCTTCGGCGTTACCCTTTTATATATAGGCGGTTGCGCGACCGTTGCGGAGCCGCCGGGAACGCACGCCGAACCCGAACCCACGCCCACCGCCGCGGCGCCGGCCGCCGAAGAACCACCGGATCCGGAACTCCAGAGGCTCGAAGCGCTGGCGGCCGAGCGCATCACGGTCGCCGCCGTCGGCGACATGATGCTCGGCACCGACTACCCGCGAAACCACCTGCCGGACGACGACGGCGTCGGTTTCCTCGAGGGCGTTGCGCCGATATTGCGCGCGGCTGACATCGCGTTCGGCAACCTGGAAGGGGTACTGCTCGACGGTGGCGAGCCCGCCAAGCAATGCAGCAATCCCGCAGCCTGTTACCTGTTCCGATCACCGTCGCGCTATGTCGAGCATTTCCGCAACGCAGGTTTCGACGTGCTGAGCCTCGCCAACAATCACGCCCGCGACTTCGGCGAGGAAGGCCGGCTGGCCAGCATGCAGACGCTTGCACAGGCCGGCATCCGCCATTCGGGACTCGCGGGTGATTTCGCGTCCTTCGAGGTTCGCGGGGTCAGGGTCGCGGTCATGGCATACGCCGTTATGAATAATTCGAACATGATGCTCGACTACGAACTC
>CALKYK010000276.1 GCA_938003715.1 uncultured Gammaproteobacteria bacterium | reverse complement strand
ATAGGGCTTGCAGGGGCACGCAGTATAGCGGTCTGAATTGTCGAATCAATGCGCCCGGGCCATTGGATGCGGTTCCTGCAGGCCGCATAATGCGTTCATGAATTCCCGTCTGAGAATCTGCACATTCGCCGTTCTTGCCGGGCTCGTCGCCTGTCAGCCGGCCGCCGATCCTGCGCCCGATGCGGCGTTGCCGCAGCGCCTCGAAATCCCGGCGGCGACAGGCAGCATGGCACCCAACCTGGAGCCGGCATCGGACGGCACGCTCGTCCTGAGCTGGATCGAGCCGCGGGGCGACGCCAGCGCGCTTCGCTACGCGCGCATCGACGATGCAGGAATCAGCGAATCAGCAACCGTGATTACCGGCGCCGGCTGGTTCGTCAACTGGGCGGACTTTCCGTCCGTGGTTCCCGTAACGGAATCGCTCTGGGGTGCACACTGGCTGGTGCGGCGACCGGCCGGCGGCTACGCCTATGACGTTCATGCGGCAATCTCGACCGATGCCGGCCGCTCCTGGTCGGAATCCTTCCTGCCGCACACTGACGACACGGATACCGAGCACGGCTTCGTCAGCATGTTTGCCGACGGCGACGGCCTGGCCATGGTCTGGCTCGACGGCCGCAAGTTCGTGAACGAGGTGTCCGACGATGTCGCTGCAAGTGGCATGACCTTGCGCAGCGCGACGTTCGACGCCGCCGGCGTGGCTATGCGCGAATCTCTGGTCGACGAATTGATCTGTGACTGCTGCCAAACGGATGTCGCGGCTACGCCCGACGGCGCGGTGGCGGTGTACCGCGATCGCACCGTCGACGAGATTCGCGATGTCTATGCCGCGCGCTTCGTCGACGGTCGCTGGTTGCCCGGCGTACCCGTACACCGCGACGGCTGGGAGATTCCCGGCTGTCCCGTGAACGGCCCGGTCATCGAGGTTCACGACGAGCGGATCGCCGTTGCATGGTTCACCGCGGCCGACGACAAGCCGAAAGTCCTCGTGGCGTTTTCCGAGGACGGTGCGGCCTCGTTTTCGCCGCCGGTCGTGGTCGCCGAAGGCAGATTGCACGGTCATGTCGGCGCGACGTTCCTCGACGACGGCGATCTCGTCGTCAGCTTTCAGCGCGCTGGCAAAGGCGGCGGCGCCGAGCTGATGCTGGGCAGGATCAGCACCGAAGCTGAGCTGACCGCTGTCGTGGCCGTGCCGCAGGCGGACCGCATGTTCGGGTTCAGCGTGCCCCAGCTCGAACGCCTCGGCGACGACCTCGTACTCGTCTGGACAAACTCGACCGACGGCGAATATTCCATCGACGGACTGCGCTTCAGCCCGGCGTTCGTACGCTGAATCAGTTACTTCAGGTTTTCGTCCCCGCTTCCTAAGTTCTCCATCACGAAAGCCGTCCGGCTCCCTCATGCGCCGAGCGCGCGTTCGGCGCACGGTTGCTTGCGACAGGTCAATCGTCCTGTCGCAACATAGCAAACGGGGAGTCGACCATGAACACAGCAACTTCGAGCAAGGTCCTGACATGCCTGGCGCTCGCTGCCTTCCTGACGCAACCGGCACTGGCAGACGACTACGACGGCGTCGTCATCTTCGGCGACAGTCTATCGGACGGCGGCAACGTCTATGCATTGACCGGTGAAACCTCCAAAGCGCCGTTCGCACTGATACCGTCGCGGCCGTATGCGATCGGCGGTCATCATTTCAGCAACGGCAAGACCTGGGCCGAGCGCCTGGCACAGGAACTCGAGCACAACCGCGGCGGGAAGCCGTCGCTGAAGAATCCGGGCAAAAACGGCAACTATGCGTTTGGCGGCGCACGAGCGCGCGCCAACAGCGGCAGCGATTCGCCGGACAGTGCGATGCAGGTGCAGATGTACCTGTCGGATTTCGGCGCTGCGTCGCCGGATAAACTCTACATCGTGCAGTTCGGCGGCAACGATCTTCGCGATGCGCTGGCCGCCGCTGCAATCAATCCGAACGACGCGTTTGTCATCATCACGGAAGCGTTGCAGCAGATCGCGGCCAACATTCAGGCTCTGTACATGGCGGGTGCGCGCTCATTCCTCGTCGCCAATGTGCCGAGCCTGGAACATGCGCCGGCCGTCAGGCTTGCCGGCGCGGCCGGCATTGCAGGGTTTTTCACCGACATCTACAACGGGTCGCTCGAAGGAACACTGCAGCAGATCGAGATGGTGCTGACGGACATCGACATCATTCGCCTGGACATGGCTGGCTTCACCGATGCGGTCGTTGCCAATCCGGGCGCATTCGATCTCGTCGACGTCGAAACGCCCTGTCTTTCATTTCTCGTCGAAAGTGAAGCGGTGTGCGAGAACCCCGAGCAGCACCTGTTCTGGGACGGACTGCACCCGACCGCCGCCGCCCACGACGAACTCGCCGACTACGCGGCGGACATTGTCGACGACGACTGACCCGACAACCGGGTCGGGGTGGCTATCGCTGAACCCTCGGCCGCCGAACGAAAAGGCCGTCCCATGGGACGGCCTTTTTTTGTTTGGAGCGGGCGAACGGGTTCGAACCCACCCTGTCATTGCGATTCCGCTCAGGTGTCAGGTATACGTCTGTCGTTGAGGATGTAGCCTTGCCGTTGACTGCGGGCAAGATGATTCTGGGGAGCTGCGATCTGCTGTCTGGCAGCCCGACGGTGAACCCTCGGCCGCCGAACAAAAAGGCCGTCCCATGGGACGGCCTTTTTTTGTTTGGAGCGGGCGAACGGGTTCG
>CALKYK010000275.1 GCA_938003715.1 uncultured Gammaproteobacteria bacterium | reverse complement strand
TTCGCGCAGCCAGTCGACGCACTGCTTGATGATGCGATTGGACTGGCGCATTTCCTCGACTCGAACCAGGTAACGGTCGTAGCAGTCGCCGTTGACGCCCACCGGAATGTCGAAGTCGACGCGGTCGTACACTTCGTACGGCTGCTTCTTGCGCAGGTCCCACTCGACGCCGGAGCCGCGCAGCATCGGGCCGGTGAAACCCAGGTTCAGCGCCCGCTCCGGCGACACCACCGCGATGTTGACGGTGCGCTGTTTCCAGATGCGATTGTCGGTCAGCAGCGTTTCGTACTGATCGACGCAGCCCGGAAATTTCGCACAGAAAGCGTCGATGAAGTCGAGCAGCGATCCCTCGCGCACTTCGTTCAGCCGGTCGACGTCCTTCTGGCTGCGCCACTTCGATGCCTGGTACTTGGGCATCGAGTCCGGCAGATCTCGATAAACGCCACCGGGTCGATAGTAGGTCGCGTGCATGCGCGTGCCCGATACCGCCTCGTAGCAGTCCATCAGGTCCTCACGCTCGCGGAAGCAGTACAGGAACATCGTCATCGCGCCGATATCGAGACCGTGCGCGCCGAGCCACATCAGGTGATTCAGGATGCGCGTGATTTCGTCGAACATGACGCGAATGTATTGCGCGCGTACCGGGGGCTTGATGCCCAGCAGCTTTTCGATGGCGAGCACGTAGCCATGCTCGTTGCTCATCATCGACACGTAGTCGAGCCTGTCCATGTAACCGATGCTCTGGTTGAACGGCTTCGACTCCGCCAGCTTCTCGGTGCCCCGATGCAGGAGGCCAACGTGCGGATCGGCTGTCTGGATGACCTCGCCGTCCATCCCCCGACACCGGCGCAGCACACCAGGCGCCGCCGGATGCTGCGGACCGAAGTTCATCGTGAAATTCTGGATTTCAGCCACTGGACGCCTCGTCCTTCAGCGCCGGGTTGTAGCGGACGTCGTCGCGTACGACTTTCGGCACCAGCGTTCGCGGCTCGATGCTGACCGGCTGGTAGGCGACCCTGCCCTTTTCGGCGTCGTAGGCGACCTCGACGTTGCCGATGAGCGGGAAATCCTTGCGGAACGGGTGCCCGATGAAGCCGTAGTCGGTCATGATGCGCCGCAGATCCGGGTGCCCCTCGAAAAGTATGCCGAACAGGTCGAAGGCCTCGCGCTCGAACCAGTTTGCCGAATTCCAGACCTCGACGACGGACGGCACGATCGGCGGGTTCTCCTCACCGGTGAACACGCGCAGTCTGAGCCGCACGTTGCTGCGCACGGACAGCAGGTGATAGACGACGGCGAAGCGCCGCGAATCGAAAGTATCGCTTTCGTCGAGAATGACCGGCTCACGATCGACGCCGCGGCTGTAGCCGGTGTCGGTGGCGCCTTCCGTCTTCCACTCGCCTTCACCGAAGGTCAGGTAGTCGACGCCGCATACGTCGATCAGCTGGTCGATGCCGAATTCGTCGTCGTCGCGCAGCGTCGTCGCAATCTCGATCAGGTCGTCCTTGCTGACCTCGTAGGTCAGTTCGCCGCAGGTCGACGGTACCCGGGTCACCCGCTCGCCGAAGCGAGCGTCAATCCGAGCGGCCAGTGTCTCGTGAGATCGGGTCATGCGTTTCCGTGTTTACCTGGCGATGGTACTGGTACGGCGAATTTTTTTCTGTAGCTGCAAGAGCCCGTATACCAGCGCTTCCGCCGTCGGCGGGCACCCCGGCACGTAGACGTCGACCGGGACGATCCGGTCGCAGCCCCTGACGACCGAATACGAATAGTGGTAGTAGCCGCCGCCGTTGGCGCAGGAACCCATCGAGACGACCCAGCGCGGCTCCGGCATCTGGTCGTAGACCTTGCGCAGCGCCGGCGCCATCTTGTTCACCAGCGTGCCGGCCACGATCATGACGTCGGACTGCCGCGGGCTCGGGCGGAAAATGATGCCGAATCGATCGAGGTCGTAGCGCGCCGCGCCGGCATGCATCATTTCAACGGCGCAGCAGGCCAGGCCGAATGTCATCGGCCACATCGAGCCGGTGCGCGCCCAGTTCATGACCGCATCGACACTGGTTACTACGAAGCCCTTTTTCTGCAGGCTCTGGGCGTCGTCACCCGCCGGCTGTGCACTCGTGTCGGCGCGTGCCGCCGGAGCGCTTTCGGTCAATCCCACTCGAGCGCTCCTTTCTTCCACTCATAAATGAAGCCCACGACCAGCACCGCGAGGAAGATTCCCATCGCAACCAGGCCGAAGGCGCCCACCGCGTCCAGCGAGACCGCCCACGGAAACAGGAACGCGATCTCGAGATCGAAAATGATGAACAGGATGGCGACCAGGTAGTACCGGACGTCGAACTTCATGCGTGAATCTTCGAACGGTTCGAAGCCGCACTCGTAGGGAGACAGCTTTTCGTCGTCCTTGCTGCCGCGGCCGAACAGGAAGCCGAGCGCCAGCAGCAACACGCCGATTCCGGCAGCCACGCCTAAGAAAATCAGTACCGGGACGTAGTTTTGCAGCATCGAAGGATGTTTTTCGCCTTGGCCTGGGAATTAGATCGTGTCCAATCCGGCATTCTATCAGGCGGACTGTCCGGGTTTGTACCCCTGCCCCGGGCGAAGCTGTAACAATTCGATGGATCGGCGCGCGTTGCTTTTAATCCGCCATTCAGATCAGCACCGGCGCCTCGATCGAACTTGGCGCCGACGTCCCAGCCCGCCCGCGGTGCCCGTAGCAACTCTCCCGCACGGGGCGGGCTGACCTTTAGTGCACGAATCGGTCGTGAGTCGATGCCCGTCCGGCG
>CALKYK010000274.1 GCA_938003715.1 uncultured Gammaproteobacteria bacterium | reverse complement strand
GCCGGTGCCGTTCCGGATTGCGCTTCGCGCTGCGACGGGTTTTGACCGCGGCAGCATCGTCGCATCGGCGGCGAAGGTCGAAAACGTGGCGCCCGCCGCCTCGGCACGTTTGCGCCGTTCGTCGACGTAGTCGAGGCTGACGTCCGAGTAGGCGAAGACGACGTCGTCGGCTTGCAATTCATCGATCAGCCTTTCGAGATCTTCTTCCGGAAAGATCGGCACACCGTCCGGATAGCGATCGCCGGCGATGCTTGCCGGGTAGCGCCGATCCTCGATGTGCGGAATCTGCGTCGCGGTGAACGCGACGACGTTGCAGTCTGCATTGTCCCGATAGCAGCAGTTGAAGACGTGAAAATCGCGGCCAGCCGCGCCCATGATGATGACGTTTCGAGTCACTTGTTGCCCCCCGCCAGGTGATAGCCGTGCCGTTGTTTTTGTTCGTGGCGCTGGCAGCGCCGCACGACGATCGGCAGGTTAACGCGTTTTCCGGCGGCAATCCACAGGCCCGCTAGGCGGGCGATTTTTGCTCGACCTGGTCTTCCGCGAGCTGCTGGATTTCCTCTTCATAGACATGCGACGCGGTGTAAGTCGCCGCGAGAGCGTCGCCGAATGGCACGTGCTCCTCTTCCGGGACGCTGGCACGGCGGAACATGCGCGCGAAGGTATACAGACCGATCAACACATGAACGAGCAGCGCATACAGGTACAAACCAGCGGGGCTGGTCCAGGTCATGAAGAACGATGCGACCAGCGGGCCGGCGATGGCGCCGGTGCCGTACATCAGGAGGAGCCCGCTCGAGACCATGACGTAGTCGCTCGGTTCGGCATAGTCGTTCGTATGTGCGACCGCGATCGCATAAAGCGGAAACGCGGCCGCACCCCACAGCGCGCCCAGGATATTCAGCCCGACGAAGCTGATCGACCCGCCTTTCAGGAACAGCGCCAGCCCAACCGCGGCACCGATTACCGTGATCAGCAGGATTGTCCGTCGCCGGCCGAACTTGTCGGAAAGGAAGCCGAGTGGCCACTGCGCGATGGACCCGCCGATGACGGCCGAGGTCATGAACCAGGCGGCAAGCGATGCATTGCCGGTGACGGCGGCGACGAAAACCGGCGCCAGCGACCAGAACGAGCCGTTCGCGAGCCCGGTTGCGAGGCAGCCGAGCGTGCCGACGGGCGAGGTGCGGAACAGCTTTCGGACGTCGACGTGAGTCGAATGCGGCGGGTCGGGCGTCGGCGATACCGACAGCGCAACCGGGATCGCGGCGAGCGATACCAGCACCGATGCGATTGCGAACAGCTGCAGCTGGCGCGGATCGTACAGCAGCAGCATCATCTGACCGGCAGCCAGAACCGTCAGCGTGATCATTGTGTAGGTCGAAAAGATGAAGCCGCGATTTTCGTTGGTCGCTTTTTCGTTCAGCCAGCTTTCGATGACGACGTAAAGAATGGCGAAGCAGAAACCGGTCAGCGCACGCAGCAGGCCCCACACCCATGGATCGAGTAATAGGCCGTGTATCAAAGGCACCGCGGATGCGAGCGCGGTCATGGCGGCGAATACCCGCACGTGGCCGACGCGACGCACGAGTTCGCCGCCCTTCAGGCAGCCGAACGTGAAACCGAAGAAGTAGGCGCCGCCCATCACGCCGATCGAGATCGTCGAGAACGCCTCGAGCGACGCACGTACCGGCAGCAGCGTGCCCTGCAGTCCCTGCCCGGTGAGCAGGATGGAAACGCCGATCAGGAGCGTGGCGACGGGTGCGAGGGCGTGTTTCATTGCAATGGCTTCAGCGAGATGCGCGGAGCATAGACGCTCTCAGCACTCGATGAAACTGACGGGCACTTCGATGACGTTCGTCGCCAGTCCGCCGCGGGAGGTTTCCTTGTACTTGTCCTGCATGTCGCGGCCGGTTTCGCGCATCGTCTTGATGACCTTGTCGAGTGACACGAAGTGCTTGCCGTCGCCGCGCAGCGCGAGCCGCGAGGCATTGATCGCCTTGACCGATGCCATCGCATTGCGCTCGATACAGGGAATCTGCACGAGGCCGGCGATCGGGTCGCAGGTAAGGCCCAGGTTGTGTTCCATCGCTATCTCGGCCGCGTTCTCGACCTGCGCGGGCGTGCCGCCGAGCACCTCGGTCAGGCCACCGGCCGCCATTGAACAGGCCGAACCGACTTCGCCCTGGCAACCGACTTCGGCGCCGCTGATCGAGGCGTTGCGCTTGAAAAGCAGGCCGATCGCGCCGGCGGTCAGCAGGAAGCGCACGACACCGTCGTCGTCCGCACCCGGGCAGAACTTCATGAAGTAGTGCAAGACAGCCGGGATGATGCCGGCGGCACCGTTTGTCGGCGCCGTGACCACGCGTCCGCCGACGGCGTTTTCCTCGTTGACGGCAAGCGCATACAGGTTTACCCAGTCCATGATTGTCAGCGGGTCACTGAGCGCCGCCTCGGGCTTCTCGGCAAGCAGACGGTACAGTCGCGCAGCGCGCCGCTGCACCTTGAGACCCGGCATGACGCCGTCATTTGCACAGCCCCGTTCGACGCACGCCTGCATCGCCGCCCAGATTTTCAACAGGCCGCCGCGTATCTCGTCCTCGCTGCGCCAGGCCCGCTCGTTCGCCAGCATGACGTCGCTGACGGTAATGCCGCTGTCGGCGCAAATCGCCAGGAGTTGATCGCCCGATTCGAACGGGTAGTCGAGGTCGACGTCGGACTCGGTGATCACCGGGTCGTCGATGTGGTTGTCCCTGACGACGAACCCGCCGCCGACCGAGTAGTAGATTCGTGCCAGCAGCTCCTTGCCGTCTGCGTCGAAAGCGGTGAAGCGCATGCCGTTCGGATGCCCCGGCAGCGAATCGCGTTTTTCGAAGTGCAGGTCGCTTTTGGAATCGAAGGATATACGGCGTTTGCCGGACAGTTTGATCGACTGCGACTTTTCGATGCTTTCCATGCGCGCCGGTATCGAATCGACGTCGACGCCTTCCGGCGTTTCACCCTCGAGTCCGAGCATCACGGCCTTGTGCGTACCGTGGCCGCGGCCGGTGGCACCCAGGGATCCGTAGAG
The DNA here is from genome assembly GCA_938003715.1 of uncultured Gammaproteobacteria bacterium. Classification (GTDB taxonomy): domain Bacteria; phylum Pseudomonadota; class Gammaproteobacteria; order Steroidobacterales; family Woeseiaceae; genus SZUA-117. The sequence goes on along the minus strand of CALKYK010000274.1, from coordinate 3,004 downwards.
CTGCACGCTGACCCGTGCTACATCGCCGATGCGGCCCGAGTCTCCGAGCTTATGCACGAACATCAGTGCCGCGCGCATCGGACCGACCGTATGCGAACTCGACGGCCCGATGCCGATGGTAAAAAGATCGAAAACGCTGATCGCCATGCAGACGATCGTAAAGGGGTGAACCCGTTTTTGCTACAGGTCCCGGCGCGGTTTGCCGTCCCGGTGTCGGACGCGATCGAGTACGTCGACACCGAGCTGCCGAAGGATGTCGATGACGTCGATCGGCACCCAGTTCTCTGCGAGCAGGGCGCCCTCGGCGCGGTAGAAGTCCATCACGCGCATGTTGACGCGTCGCCCGGTCGGCGGCAGCCCGAGCCAGTCGGGCCCGGTATGGGTGGCGACGACGCTCGGCCAGCCGCCGGTCACGGCGTAGTCACCGTCACCGATACTTACGATGCGTTTGCCGACGGTGCGGTCGGGGAACGCACGCAGGAACGGAATCTGGTGATGCAGACGGAAACCCTCGAGTCCACGGGTCGTGCCGATTCCCGAAGGTCCGTACCACATGAAGTCAGGCGTCCAGTACCGACCGTGGTCCATGCTGTCGAGCGTCTTGCCGTCGAACGACAGAAGCGCGCCGTGCATCAGCTTGACGAGATCGAGCGTCGCGGCGCCGCGGACGGGATCCGCATCGCCGAGTGCGACACCGTCGTGCGTCGTCGGTCCGGCCCACATGCCCTCGGCGCCGAGGCTCGGCGCGATCGGCCAGCGCCCGACCTGGTGCAGCAGGTCCAGGACATCGATCAGCACGTACGAGCGGCGGATCTTTGTACCGACGATCTCGTGCAGCTCGCCGTAGCGCAGATACACGACGCCATAACTTGCGGCGATGTCGATCCAGCCGCTGCGAAACGTGCCCTGGTAGTGGCCCATAGCCGCAACGACCTGCTTGCCGTCGAAGTCGCCGCCGGCGACGATCCGATCGCGACGCTCCAGGCCCGGCATGGCCCGCTTCAGCGGCTGCCACAGGCAATCGTGTATCTCGGCAAGACCCGCGACGTCGTTCACGGGATGGAAGCAGGACAGTTCCGCGTCATCCGTATACGCGTTTGCTATCGCGGCTTCGAGCTGATCTTCATCCGCGTCCGCGATCGCCGCCATGCGCTCGAAGACCAGGCGCTTGTTCACCGCGTGCGGATTCTTTGTCATTGTCGACCGACTCCTGTTACGAAGGCGCGACGACGGCCGCGCGCCCGCACGTTACTTCAATTGCCGAAACTTTGGTACTAGGCCGCTTTCGACTTGTAGCGAGCCACGCGCAGGTCCGCCTGGGCCTTGTGCCCGGCAAAGCCTTCGAGCGCACAGAGTCGCGAACAGTACTCACCTATCGTCGCCGTCGCCTCGGCCGTAACCCGCTGGTAGGTGCAGGTCTTGATGAACTTGCCGACCCAGAGCCCGCCGGTATAGCGCGCGGCAAGCTTCGTCGGCAGCGTGTGATTCGTGCCGATTACCTTGTCACCGTACGCCACGTTCGTCTCAGGTCCGAGGAACAGCGCGCCGTAATTCGTCATGTTGTCGAGGAAGAAGTCGGGATCGCGCGTCATCACCTGCACGTGTTCGAATGCGAGTTTGTCGGCGACCTCCAGCATTTCCTGCTCCGTCTCGCATAGGATGACCTGGCCGTAGTCGCGCCACGCCTGTCCGGCCACCTCGGCCGTTTCCAGTGTTTTCAGCTGTCGCTCGACTTCCTTTTGCGTATCGGCCGCGAGTTTTTCCGAATTCGTCAGGAGTACGGCGGGCGAAGTAGGGCCATGCTCGGCCTGGCCGAGCAGGTCCGTGGCCGCCATTTCACCGTCGCAGGTGTCGTCCGCGATAATCAGTGTTTCCGTCGGACCGGCAAGCAGGTCGATGCCGACACGACCGAATAGTTGCCGTTTCGCTTCTGCGACGTAGGCGTTGCCTGGGCCAACGATCATGTCGACCGGCGCGATGGTATCGGTGCCGAGCGCCATCGCGCCGACCGCCTGCACGCCGCCGACGCAATAAATTTCGTCCGCGCCGGCCATGTGCATTGCGGCGACGATCGCGTCGCTCGGCGCACCTTTGTACGGGGGTGCACAGGCGATCACGCGTTCCACGCCCGCCACTTTTGCCGTCAGCACGCTCATGTGCGCGCTGGCGACCATCGGATACTTGCCGCCGGGCACGTAGCAGCCGACGCTGTTGACCGGGATGTTCTTGTGCCCGAGCGTGACCCCTGGAAAAGTCTCCTCCTCGACGTCCCTCAATGCCGCCTTCTGCAGTTCCGCGAACTTGCGGATCTGCGACTGGGCGAAGCGAATGTCGTCTATCGTCTGCTCCGGCAGCCGCGCAATGCAGGCCTCGATGTCCGCCTCGCTCAGGCGAAAATTTTCCGGTGACCAGCGATCGAATTTCTCCGACAGGTCGCGCACGGCGTCGTCACCGCGGGATGAGATATCGGCGAGTATGTCCTCGACCGTATTGCGGACTTTGGCGTCGAGATCGGCGGCCGCCTCGGCACTGATGCCGGACTTCAGGTGCTTGATCACTGGCAGTACCTCGAATGTTGAATCGTTTGTTTGTCGCTCAGTCGACGAATCGGGGCGCGGCGGGCCGCTCGCCTCCGCGCACGACGAAAGCCTCGACCAGCTCGTCGCCTTCGTTCGCATAGCGGCGCGGCATGCCGACCGGCACCGTCAATACGTCACCTTCGCCGACGTAAAGTTCGCCGTCGGGATGCGATACGGTCATGCGCCCCTTGTGCAGCATGATCACTTCTTCCTCGTCACGCGCGTGAATGTCGCACAGGCCGCCGGGTTCGATGGCGAGATGGCGCAGGTGAAAGCCGTGCGGCCACGCCATTTTTCCGGCTGCAATGCCCTCGGCCTCGCTGTCGCCGCCGATCACCGGGCATTCGTCGAAGCCGGGCTTCGCGAGCACGGAATCGGCCGCGGGGCGGAGTTCGTCGTGCCGCATGACGCAGGCTTCCAGTTCC
>CALKYK010000273.1 GCA_938003715.1 uncultured Gammaproteobacteria bacterium | reverse complement strand
CGTGCGGTTGTGGGGCGCGGCGGTTGGGAGGTCGCGCGCTGGGGCTGGTGCCTACATCTTTTCCCGGAGGAGCTCGCCCCAGCGGGCGACCACGCGATGACCCCTGCGGGGCCATAATGGCTAACCGAACCAGGGGGTCCGGCATCCAAGAATCAATGGCAGCGGTACTCGAGCGGGGCGATGGGCCGACGCAGGCGGAGTTTCATGCGGCGATCTCGGCTCGCTCGGATCGCTGGTATGCCGCCTGCCTGCGCATCACGCGCAGCCCCGAGCTGGCCGAGGATGCGGTCCAGGACGCGCTTCTTAACGCGTGGCAGAAACGCCACCAGTTCAACCAGGCGTCGAAGCTCGAGACCTGGATTCACCGCATCGCGATCAACTCGGCGCTGATGCTGATGCGAAAGCAGCGCCCCGGCGTGTTCCTGCCGCTGGAGGTCGAGGTCGAGGACTTCTCCGTCTCGCCCGAGCGCCAGGCGGCGGACCGCGACGTCGAGACCACGCTGGATCACGCTTGCCGGTCTCTAAGCGAGATCGAGCGGGTGTGCTTCATGCTGCGCCACTTCGAGGAGTGGCGCCTGAAAGAAATTGCCGCGGTGCTCGAAACAAACGAGGGCACCGTGAAGCAGGCCGTGTTTCGCGCGGTGAAGAAACTGCGCGGGAAGCTCTCGGGCTTCAAGGACGTACACCATGCATGACGACAATCTGATTCTTTATTACTACGGCGACGGTCTGACCGACGCCGAGCGCCGCGAAATCGAAGCCGCACTCGAGAAAGACGAGCTCACGCAGCAGCGCTACGATGCGCTGCGTCGCGATCTCGAAAGCTTCACGCTGCAAGACGAAGCACCGCGCCCGGACATGGTGGCGCGCTGGCACGACTCGATCGACAAGGCCGCCGCACTCGAGCATGGCCGCGTGCAGGAGCGCAAAGGATTCGACATGCCCTCCTTCGCCTGGGGCGCGGTCGTGACCGCGGCGCTGGCCGTCGGCGTCGGGCTCGGCGTGTACTTTTCCGGCGAGGATGCGGCCACCGTCATCGAACCCGGGAACACCGTGGTCGACGTGACGCCGTCGCCGGTCGCAACCGAAGCGTTCACCCGCGGCCTGCAGGTGCACTTCCGGCAGAGCCGGCAGGACATCGGCAACCTCGATGAAGCGGCCGTTGCGGAACGGCAGATGCTCCTGATGCACATCGTCCAGCAGAACCGCCTGTTCGCGCGCGAGGCCAAAGAGAATAACGCCGGCGATCTTGCCCGCGTGCTGCGCGCGTTCGAGCCGATCCTGGTGCGCCTCGCCGCCGAGGACATCACGGCCGAGGAGGCGGCGAAGCTGCAGGCCAAGCTCGCGTTCGAGCTGAACGTGATGCTAACCAAACTCGAACGCGCACCATCTGAAGAAGCAAACGAGACCGCTGAATCCATTTAGTCCAGGTACACACTTATGCAACACACATTTCGCTTGATACTCCTTGTCTGCCTGCTCGGCATCATGCCGGTCTCGCTCGCCCAGGAAGGTGTCGACCTCGATATCGACATCGACTACGACGACGACCACGAATATGAATGGGACAACGACCTCTCCGACGAGGACGAGCTGAAGATCTCCGCCATCGAGGCGCTGATGTCCGCACCCCCGCGGCGCGCGCTGCCGATCGTCACCCGCGTGCTGCGCGGCGACGATCACCCGGAGGTGAAAGAGGCGGCTCTCTTCGTGCTGTCGCAGATCCACCTGCCCGAAGCGCACGCACTTTTGGTCGAGACCGCGCGGAACGGCTCAGGCGACGTGCAGGAAGAGGCGATCCGCATGATCGGCATCAGCGGCGACGAGCAGTCGCTCGCCGGCCTGATGGAGATCTACCGGAACGGCAACGAGGATATTCGCGAGGCGGTCATCGAGGCCTACCTGATCGCCGACGACGCCGAGTCCATTTTCAAAATTGCCGAGGCCGCGACCGATCCCGACGAATTCGAGGAAGCGGTCGAAACGCTCGGCGCCATGGGCGAGATGGAATACCTGCGCAGGCTGAGGAACAAGGTCGGCATGTCGGAAGAACTGATCGAGGCCTACGCGATCGCCGGCGATGTCGAATCGCTGCGTGAACTCGCGCTCGACACCAGCGATCCCCGCCGCCAGGCCGAGGCCATCGAGGGTCTGGCAATCACCGGCCACGAGGAAAGCAAGCCGATGTTTGTCGAGATCTACCGCACGGCCACCAACTCGCGCGTCAAGGAAGCCGCGCTCGACGCCATGCACATCGCGGGCTACGAGGAAGGCGTGCTGGAACTCTTCCGCACCACCGACAACCCGAAGGACAAGCGCGAGCTTTTGGAAACGCTGGTGCACATGGACAGCGACGCGGTCTGGGACATCATCGACAAGACGCTGGAAGACCGGTGATGAAAGCCCAGGCGTTCGCCGCCTGCGCCGCGTTGCTGATCGGCAACGCGGCGTTCGCGCAATTCGAAACGACGGTTCAAGACGGCTGGGTCACGTGGCGCGTCGCAGCCGTCGATCCCGCCCCCGCCTGGTGCTGCTTTTCCTGGAACATGGGCCGGGTCACGGAAAGCGCATGCGACCTCGATCGGAACTCCAGCGGCTTCGGTAACCACGACGAGCAGGTCAACGACACCGGCGAGATCCAGCTGTACGCGAAGTTCCGCGACGGCGAGCCCACGCGCATTCGGGCCTTGAGCCCGATGTGCCCGGTGCGCTCGCCGGTCATCGTCACCGATCTCGGGCTCGTGGACGGGGACCAGAGTATCGACTGGCTCGGCAGGTACATCGGCCGATCGGACAAGCTGTCCGGCAATGTGCTGGGTGCCATCGCGGCGCACGAGGGCGACCGTGCGATCGGCGTGCTCGTCGACACAGCGGAGAACGCGCGCTCCTACGAGATTCGCGAGGACGCAATCTTTTGGATGGGCAACCTGCGCGCGAACGAAACCATCGCGCACCTGGAACGCTACATGTTCGACGACCCGAGCCCGGATATTCGTGAGAAGGCCGCGTTCGCCGTGTCGCAGTCGGATGCGCCGAATAAAGTCGAGCTGCTAGTTCGCCAGGGCCGCGAGGACCGCGACCCCGACGTTCGCGGCGAGGCCTGGTTCTGGCTGGCCGAGACCGGCGCGCCGGAAGCCGAGGCGGCGATCCTCTATGCCATGCGTGAAGATCGAGACGAGGACGTGCGCGAGGAAGCGGTGTTTGCCTTATCTCAGTTACCCGGCGACCGCGGCGTCATGGCGCTGCTCGGCATCGTCAGGGACAAAGGCGTGGAGCGGGAGCTGCGCGAGGAAGCGCTCTTCTGGCTGGCGGATTCGGAGTCCGACCTCGCACTGGCGGAGATCGAGAAGCTCTTGTTCAGCTCGAAGTGAGGACAACCTGACCGTGGCGCTCCTTCAGAGTCGCCACGCATGCAAATGCTTTCCAGTCCGGTCAGCATTCTCGCTCGCGAACGCGCCTGGACCCCCCGAGCCGGTACGTCTCCTATACTGGTATCACTAATCCGGCGACCGGCACCAACGCCAATTCCGACCGCGGCCGGCCGCCGTGGAGAATCATCATGAAAAGACTGCTTTGCTCGCTTTTAGCGGCTGCGTTCGCCTGTGCCCACACCGGGGCCATGGCCGACGACGATGGCAGCGACCGCATCCCCGCCGCCGCCGTGGCGTTTCACTTTCTCGGAAGATTTACCGTGTTTCCGCCACCCGACGGGCCCCTGCTGCTCGGCTACATCGCCTTCCTGGAGAACGTGGAAGGGCCTATCTTCGCCGGCACACCCGGCGTCGAGACGGCTCATTTCACGATCACGTTCGCCGGCGGCGCGCCGCCTGTGCCGTTGAGCCCAGGCTCCAACCTGGCGGTCAACCTGTTCCCGCCGGGCCCCACGTTCGACGTGTACTTCGACGAGACGCCGGACCAGGACTGGTCGGACCCCGCGTCATTTTCGGACGGTATTCTCGTGGCGACCTTTCTCGAGTCCGCCCTGTTGAATTCGCGCGTGGACGAGCCGGACGGCTCGGGCGTCGCCTACAACCTGTTCTCGAGCGAACTGATCTACAGCGAGAAATTTCGCTTCCACGGACGGAAGGTCGATTTCAGGAAGCTCATGCCGAACGGCGTGACGGTGAACAATTTCGCTACCCGGACCCCGGTGTCGTTCGTGCCGTTCACCACCGCATTCAGCGGCACGGGCGTCGCTATCGGCGGCGGTGACGACGACGAGTAGGCTCGCAGCCTGATCTGACCGCGACGGCGGCCCCTCACCGCAAGGAGCTTTGCGTTAACGCGATCCGCACTTTGTGCGGGACGCCGCGTCGCGCGCGTGCAATCGCCGCTGCCGCTGCGTTACATTGGCGCGAAACGGAGTCCGCCATGCGCCGCCGATCGCCGCCCTGCTTCACCCTCCTGCTGCTGCTTTGCGCAGCCTGTGCACAGGCTGCGGATGAACGCACCGTCACGCTGCTGTTCACGAACGACATGGAGAGTGCCTACGATCCCGTTCCCGCCTGGTGGCGCGACGACATCGAAAGTATCGGCGGCCTCGCGCATCTCGCGACCTTGATCGACGAGATCCGCGCACAAGAGCCGAACGTGTTCCTGTTCGACTCCGGCGACATCTTTACCGGCGCGCTGTCGCAGGTGACGAACGGCGAACTGATGTTCGAGTTCATGATGACCATGGGCTACGACGCGATGGTCATCGGCAACCACGAGTTCGACTACAACGAGGCCACGCTCGAATGGCAGAAGAATCGTGTTGCGTTTCCCGTGCTCGGCGCGAACCTTTTCTACAAGGACACGAAACATCCGTACGCGCAGCCGCACGCGATCATCGAGCGTGACGGTATTCGCATCGGCGTCGTCGGCACGCTGGGCCAGGACGCGGCCGCGACGGCGATCGCCCGTGACCACATCGACGAGCTCGACGTCACCGAGCCGGCGGCCGCCGCGCAGCGCTCCGTCGACGAGATACGCGACGAGGTCGACCTGGTGGTGCTGCTCACGCACCAGGGCCACACCGCGCCGATGCAGACGGATGCGGAAGTCGACCCGCGCCTTGCGCGCGACATCAATAAGGACATCGCGCTGGCCGATGCCGTCTCCGGCGTCGACGTGCTGTTCGGCGGTCACGCGGATGCCGGCACGTGGGAATCGGTCGTCAGCCCCGAAAACGGCACGCTGATCATGCAGACCTTCGGCCAGGCCACCTACCTGGGCTGTCTGCAGCTCGTCATCGACGACCCCGGCGAAATCGTCCGCCACGACGGCCGCCTGGCGCCTGTCGATGCCGGCCGGCTCGCACCGCACCCGGTCATCGAGGAGAAGTACCGGTCATACCGCGCGGCCCATCCATCGATCACGGAGGTGATCGGACGCGCGGAGTCGCGCATGAACCGCAAATACTTCGACGAGTCGACGATCGGCAACCTGCTCACCGACATCATGGCCGAATCGACCGGTGCCGACATCGCTTTGCTCGGTTCCGGCGCCATTCGCAGCGACCTGCCGGCAGGCGATGTCGAGATCGCCGACGCCTTGGACATAAACCCGTTCATCGACCCGGTGGTCGTCGTACGCATGACGGGGGAACAGCTCCGCGAGGCCATGGAGCATTCGTACACGCTGCTGCGCGGCCTGCTGCAGCTGTCGGGCTTCGAGGTCGTCTACGACCTTTCGCGGCCCGAACGGCAGCGCGTCGTGTCGATGCGCCGCAACGGGCGCGACATCGAAGCGGACGACGTGCTGGAGGTCGCCGTGGCGAAGTTTCTCGCCATGGGCGGCGACCACTACGACGTGTTCAACGAGACGACGATCGTGCGCGAGTCCGGCGAGCTCGGCGACCTGATGATCGACTATTTCAGGAAGCACGGCTCGGTGCCGGCGCCCGCGCTCGGCCGGCAGACGGACCTGTCCCTGTCGCGCCAGCAATAGCGCGGGGTGGCTCGGTACGGTAGGGGGGGTCTTCGGGGAGCGGCCGGGAGGTCGGCCTTTGCTCCCCTCACCGCGAGGAGCTCTGCGGAGACGCGATTCGCGCGTTGCGCGATTGGCCGCGTTGCCTTCGAACTCCTCGCAGCGACGAGAGTGAACAGACTATAGCACCGCCGCCCGGATGGAAAGCGGTTGTCGTTCACAAAAGTACGATCTGTTCGCCGGGAGCACCTTTTTTTTTGTTCGCAACGTGATGCAACTCACGTTACTGCGGGTGAACCGTGACCGGTGCGGCGTCCGGATGAACGTGCAGTCGCCCGCCGGGGCGGGCTCCTGCGACAGTTGCCGCGGCAGATCGAGCCTCAATGACTGCTTCGCCATCTCTGCATTTATCCGCGAGCCGTCGAGATTCTCGAATGGCGCCGTGAACACACCACGGTCAGTCTTGGCCGATGAAGGTTCGCGTTCTGCTCAAGATGCTGAACAACGACGGCTGGGTTGTCGTTCGCACACGAGGCAGCCACCGGCAACTCAGGCATCCGGCGAAACGCGGCACCGTGACAGTTTCCGGTAATCCGGGTAGTGAAGTGCCCGCCGGCACACTCCACGGAATTCTGAAACAGGCTGGGCTAAAATGAACGCCATGCAGTACCTCGTGATTGTCGAGAAGGGCGAGACCGGCTTCGGTGCTTACGTGCCCGACCTCCCCGGCTGCATTGCGGCAGCCGAAAGTCACGAAGAGGTTCTTTCTTTGATACGTGAGGCGATCGAATTCCACATTGAGGGTTTGAAAGAATCCGGTGAGCCGATTCCGCCGCCGAACTCGCAGGGCGCGATGGTCGACGTGCACGCGGCTTGAGGAAGTCGCCCGTCAAATAATCCACAAACGACGTATGGGTTGCCGCGTCGGCCTGCGGCCTCCTCGCAATGACGTAGCCTCTGTCATTGCGAGCGCAGCGAAGCAATCCAGTCGATCATGACGACGAGGTAGGTGTCCTCGACCGGCAGGCTGCCGTCATAGTCCATACCCTCCGCCTGCCCCGACATCAGGTGTCCCGATGATTGCGAGCGATAGATCGCCAGGCTGCTCTCGTCGGGCAGCGCTTCCCTGATCGCATCGACGCTTTCCTGCACCGGCACCCAGCGATCCTGTTCGCCGTAGATGATCAACAGTGGGTCTCGCATGGTCGACAGAAACTCTGTCGGTTCGAAGTCCATCTCCTGGTGCCACTTAGATTGCGTCACGTCCGCGGGCAATTAGCCGCGGCACGGCCGAAATGCTAACTGAAAGCAGTGAGCATCGGCGAGGGCATTGATCGTCTACTGCAGCGCCACGAGTTCGGCCGCGTCGGGGTTGCGGTAGTAGGCATCGACCCGTGCGCGCAGGCTCATCGCCAGCTCGACCGTTTCCTCGTCGTAGCCCGCCTCGCGCAGGTGGTATTCGGCCGCGAACGCCATCTGCCGCGCCGGCGTAACACCCGGCCCGGAGACCGCGATGGCGAACGAGATCTCGTCGGACATCGCCGCGGCCAGCGGCGCCACCCAGCCGCCCTGGCTGATACCCCAGGCACCGATGCGGTGCGGGTCGATCGACGGATGCTTTGCCAGGACCGTCGCGGCCGCGATGCCGTCAGCGGCGAGGTATTCGAACGACGCGGTCGTGAAATTGCCGGGCTGGTTGCCCGTGCCGCGACGATCGTAGACGAACGTCGCGATGCCGGCCTCCGGCAGCTCCTTTTTCAGGTGCCCGTAGAAAGGGTATTCACTCGAGCCGCCGCTCGCGGCGTGGAAAAGGACGAGCAGCGGCACCGGCTCTTCCGCTTCGGGCAGGTACAGCGAGCCTGACATCTGCAGGTCGCCGCTCCGGAAAGCGATTGTTTCCTGCGTGATGCGGGCGACTTCTTCTTCCTGCCCGCAGGCGGTTAGCTGGAACGCTACCGCGGCCAGAACAATCGCGTATGCAGCGTTTCGGTGCGTCACTGGTACCCGACCGGAACAATCAGCAGAACCGACAGGATACCAGTGCCGCGTTGACGGGAGTGCTGTCGCCCGCCGGGGCGGGCTCCTACTGTTCCCGCGAGCCTATCGGCACCATCAGGTGCGCGTACGGTGAGCCATCCCACATGACGTACGGCCCGCCGTTGTCGGGGTCGGTCGGGTAGTCTTCGAGCAGCTCCATCGGCGCGACGATCATCAGGTGCGCGCCCTCGCGTATCCACTCGTTGTCCTCGGTCGGCCCTTCCGCATACGGGTCGATGTTGCTCGCGCCCTCGTCACCCGCCAGCATGTAAGAGATGCCGAGCGAATCGGCCGCGTACGGCTTCTTGTTCGCCCACGCGTCGGCCCACTCCATCCATTCCTCGTCCATGCACATCGGTGCGGTGCCGGCAAGAATCGGCGGCGTCGGCATGCAGGTGTAACCGGTCGTGCCTTCACGCAGCGTGTTGCCTTCCCAGTCCACGACTCTGACCCGTGCCGCGAGGCCCGGCCATGCCGCGCTGAGCGCATCCGTTAACGGATCGACGGGTGCGTCGCTCGTCGCTTCAGCGGTTGGCGCCAGGTTCCAGATGTCGAGCGAAATCTTCCACGCGCCGTCCTCCTTGCGCCACAGGTGAAAATCGCGCATGGGTTCCTCCGCCATGCTGCCGTCCGCGCCGCGCATACTCGCGACGCCGTCCGCCAGCGTGTAGCCCATGTCGCCGCTTGCCGCGACGTCGACGATCATGTTGGAAAAGCGAATGCTGACCATGGGACCTTCGGCGACCGCCGCGAACATGTTGCGTGCACCGTCGCGACCGCTGATGACCGCTTCGCCCGGCGGAATGACCAGCGTGTCCTGCGTGTAGCTCCCCGCAAATCCGTCCATGTCCATGCCTTCCGCGGAAGCATGGTAGGCATCGGCCGCTGCGCGCAGCGCCGCGCGTTCGGCTTCGATGTCGACGCCTGCCTGTGTGCAGGCGCAAAGAGCGGCAGCAGCAAGCGCCACGCCGGCGTATCGGTAATGCTTCATGATTGACTCCTTCGCACACCGGGTCTTTCGCCCGGTTCATTGCGCGTGATGTGTTAGAAGCCTAGTAAAACTGCGGGGGATTGCCACACGGACGGGAGCGTGATAAAAAACGCCGGCCTCCAGTGGAGCCCGGCTTTCGGGTGCGGCCCGGTCGAGGGGGAGTCGGATCGGGCCTGTCAGGTCACTCAGGAACCTGATTTCAGGGAGTCGCGAATCTCGCGAAGCAGCAGGATGTCCTCGGCAGGCTTCGGCGGTTCCTTCGGCGAGACCTCTTCCTTCTTCATCTTGTTCATGCCCTTGATCACCATGAAGATCGCGAATGCGACGATGGTGAAGTCGAGCACGGTGTTGATGAAGACGCCGTAGTTGATCGTTGCGGCGCCGGCTTCCTTCGCCGCCGCCAGCGACGCGAACTCGCCTTCGCCCAGGTTGACGAACAGCTGGCTGAAGTCGACGTTGCCCATCAGCATGCCGATCGGCGGCATGATGACGTCGTTGACCAGCGAGCTAACGATCTTGCCGAACGCACCGCCGATGATGATACCGACGGCCATGTCGACCACGTTGCCGCGCATCGCGAATTTCTTGAATTCATTAAGCATGATTTTTCCCCAGTGATTGTTGTGCCCGCGCGTGGTGCTTGGGCTTCGTGTTTGCCAATGGCTGGCATTGTAGAGATTGTTTTGCCGCAAAAAAGCAAATGCAACAATCGTTAACAATCGGGGGTCGCCCCCTGGGGCGACGTCCTAGGGCTGGAACGCCGTCATCGCGAGGAGCCCGAAGGGCGACGCGGCGATCCACCCCTCCCGTCATCGCGAGGAGCCCAAAGGGCGACGCGGCGATCCATACGGCGTTTGTGGATTGGTTGACCGGCGACGTCCTGTCGCCGGCCCTTCGGGCGCACTGCGTGCGTCCAAAATCGCTCCCGGCGATTTTGTCGTCGGCTACGCCTCCTCGCAATGACGGGAGGGACAGGGCCTCGCAATGAGGAACGTGGCCCGGACGGCGGCCGGATGGGGCTATTGCGCGTGCGGAGCGCGCGTCAGGCGATCGCCTTGTGCGTCAGCTCCTTGATGTGGCCGAGCAGCTCCTGCATCACCACCGGCTTGCGGAACGCTGCCGTGAACGAGTCTTTGTCCTGGTCCGAGAGATTGCCTGCGGTCAGCGCCACGATCGGCGCGCTGTAGCCTTTCTTGCGAAGCTCCCGCGCCGCCTCGACGCCGCTCTGCTTCGGCATGTTCACGTCCATCAGCACGAGGTCCGGCCGGTAGTCCAGCGCCTTCTCCACGACCTCTTCGCCGTTGCTGGCAAGCAGCAGCCCGTAGCCCGCGCGGTGCAGGTAGAACTCGACCAGCGCGATCATGTCCGCGTCGTCGTCGCACACCAGGACGCTCGCGCGCTGCGATGCCATGTTCTTGCGCTTCGGCGACGGCAGCACCGGCTCTGTCTCCTGCGCCACGTTGTCCGCCGCGCGAATCGGCACGTGCACGGTCACGGTGCAGCCCTTGCCCGGCGCGGAATCGAGACTGACCTCGCCGCCCATCAGCTTGACCAGCCCCAGCGTAATCGCCAGCCCGAGCCCGGCGCCGCGCTGCGAACCCTGCGTGCCCTCGCCCCGCTCGAAGGCCTGGAACACGCGTTCCTGGTCCTCGGCGCTGATGCCGGGCCCGGTGTCGGACACGCTCGCGACCAGCCGGCCGTCGAGAAAACTCACGTCGAGCCGTATCGAACCCTCTTCCGTGAACTTGACGGCGTTGCCGAGCAGGTTCACCAGCACCTGTCGCAGGCAGACGTCGTCGGCGTGGATCTCCGCCGGTACGTCTTCGTCGAGGAAGGCACCGAACGACAGGCTCTTCTCGGCCGCCAGCGGCGCGATGATTGCGGCCAGGTCGTCGAGCATGTCGGGCAGCGAAAAGTCACGCTCGGAAAGCTGGATCTGCCCGGCCTCGATGCGCGCCTCATCGAGCACGGCGTCAACCATCGAGTTCATGTGCCGGCCCGAGCGCAGAATCGCCTCCAGGCTTTTCTGCCGGTCTCTTTCGCCGACATCGTCCTCCAAAGCCAGTTCGGCGTAGTTGATGATCGACGCGAGCGGCGTGCGGAACTCGTGCGACATCATCGCGATGAAGCGGCTCTTCGATGCGCTCGAGCGTTCGACGTCGCGACGGCGGTGGTCCAGCTCGGCCTTCGCCTCGACCAGCTCGCTGATCAGGTCCCGCTGCCTCGCAATCAGCTTCTGCTGGTTCACCTGCAGCAGGCGCGCCTCGTTCTTCGCCTGCTGTTCCTTGAAACGCTGCTCGTGCTCCTCGCTCGCATCGAGCAGCACGACGTAGCAATGGTCGCCGTCGGGCAGGAAATGTATGTGCGTCGACACCCCGTCACCGATGTTGACGAACGGCAGTTCGTGCTGCGCATCGAGCGGCATGCCGACCAGGTATGGCGCGTGCACCGACATGTCCATGCCGGGTGTAACCTCGTCGAGCCCGTAGTGAGCCGCGTTGCCCGAGATCGAAATCAGCGACAGGTCGCGTTTCAGCAGCAGGCAGCACGGCCTGCTCTTCGCGTAGTAGGCCTCGTGCAGGTAGTCGAGGATGCGTGCAGGAAAACTCACGCCGTGTCGATGTCGGTGATGAGAGTCGCCAGCGTCGTCAGCGCCTCTTCGACATCGTCTCCGGTCTTGGCGCTGGTGACGAAGACGTGATCGTTCTCGCTGCGCAGTTCCTCGAGCAGCGCATCGGAAATCTGCCACGCCGG